>CAIYHK010000096.1 GCA_903925985.1 uncultured Actinomycetes bacterium | reverse complement strand
GTACGACCGCTTGTGCCAAGAACTCGTTGATGCGGGCACCTTCACCAAACTCGATGAAGCCAAGCGCCCAAACAGTTACTGGGCACATTCCGATCCAGGCGACGTAGCCCGAGTCGAAGACCGCACTTTCATCTGCTCAGCAAAGCAAGAAGACGCAGGCCCGAATAACAACTGGCGCGAACCCAGCGAGATGCGCACCGAGATGAAGCATCTCTACCTCGGAGCGATGAAGGGTCGCACGATGTATGTGGTGCCTTTTTCAATGGGCCCGCTTGGCTCACCAATTGCCCACATTGGCGTGCAATTGACCGACTCTGCATACGTTGCAGTGTCCATGCGCATCATGACCCGCATGGGACAGGGCGCCCTTGATGTGCTTGGCAACAACAATTGGGTTCCATGTGTGCACTCAGTTGGCGCACCACTTGAGCCAGGTCAGAGCGATTCAAGCTGGCCGTGCAACCCAGACAACAAGTACATCGTCCACTTCCCTGAGACCCGTGAGATCTGGTCATTCGGTTCTGGATATGGCGGAAATGCATTGCTTGGCAAGAAGTGTTTTGCACTTCGTATCGCATCAGTGATGGCACGTGATGATGGCTGGCTCGCAGAGCACATGCTGATTCTGAAACTCACCAACCCCGAAGGCAACTCCAAGTACATCGCGGCTGCATTCCCATCGGCATGCGGCAAGACCAACCTTGCGATGCTGCAGCCCACGATTCCCGGCTGGAAAGCCGAGACCATCGGCGACGACATCTGCTGGATGAAGTTCGGCAAAGACGGCCAGCTGTACGCAATCAATCCTGAGGCTGGATTCTTTGGTGTCGCACCTGGCACCGGGTACGACACAAATGCCAACGCAATGGAAACACTGTGGGGCAACTGCTTGTTCACGAATACGGCGCTCACACCAGATGGAGATGTTTGGTGGGAAGGCATGAGCGAAGACGCTCCAGCGCGGGCAACGGATTGGCGCGGAAATGCATGGACTCCTGAATCGGACTCCCCCGCCGCGCATCCAAACGCCCGCTTCACCGCTCCTGCAGCACAGTGCCCGTCAATTGGTTCTGAATGGCAGGATCCAGCCGGTGTTCCAATCTCAGCTGTTCTCTTTGGTGGCCGTCGTCGCACAACCGTGCCGCTTGTGACTGAAGCCTTCAACTGGCAACACGGCGTGTTCCTTGGTTCGATCATGGCGTCTGAAACCACTGCAGCGCAGGCCGGTGCTGTTGGCAATTTGCGCTTTGATCCAATGGCGATGCTTCCATTTTGTGGCTACAACATGGCCGACTACTTCGCTCACTGGCTGAAGATCGGCAATTCCACCGATGCCAGCAAGTTGCCGAAGATCTTTTTCGTCAACTGGTTCCGCCGCGACGACGATGGTCGTTTCCTGTGGCCTGGATACGGCGAAAACAGCCGCGTTCTCAAGTGGATCTTTGACCGCGTAGAGGGCAAAGCGAATGCTGCCAAAACTCCAATCGGATTCCTTCCTGCGCCGCAAGACATCGACACCACGGGTCTTGATGTGCTCGCCGACGACATGGATGCAATTCTCTCTGTAGACAAAGACGGCTGGAAGGCTGCGATCCCACAAATTCGTGACCACTACGCAGCATTCGGTGCAAAGTTGCCAGGTGAACTCGTGAAGGCGCTCGATGCTCTCGACGCCGAACTCGCAAACGCCTGAGTCAAGATTTTTAGTTCAACGGAACTTGCTGGATCAGTTCACCCTGCGGACTAATTAGTACAGCGGTTGGTATTGACCAATCGTCTCCATAGTCCTCGCGGTAGACGAGCGTTGCATACATAGTTTTGCCGTCACGGGTGAACACCTGAGATAGCCCACTGATTCGACCATGCACCAAAAACGCCACCCAATCACCGTCGGATAATCCCGGAGCATCACCACGGATGTAGAGCAGTGGATTGTCTTTGTGTGCAAGATCGCTATCGATCTTCAACTCGCACTCGCACATCGGCAAACCCGAGATATTGAGTTCTTCGCCGATCAATCCATGGTGTGGGGTGTCGCCGTAGAGCATGTCCAGGTAATTGGTTGCATCGGCTCCATCGGGGATGCGTGCGAACATCGCCTGCTGGATCTCCTTCGCGTCATAGGTGAGAAGTTTCTCTGGCCGCGGGGCGATGTCATATGGCTTCGGGTTCAAGATGACGGTCTTAGTCCGCGCCCGCTTGCCTTTTTTCGCCTCGGGCAGCATCCCGTCCATCTCCCATGGCACTTCTGTATCCAGTAGGTCCGCCATGATCGGAAGCACGTCAACATTTTCTACGTTGTCGTCTGAGATCACGCCTTCGGTTTGACCCGGTGCGTGAATAAACAGCGGTGCGTAAATGATGTCGGGGGCGTTTGCGTAATCACCAGAGATGAAGCGGTGCGAGTATCCCGGATCAAGGGACACACCGTGGTCAGCTTGAATCACGACAAGTGAATTTTTGTAGGCGTCGTTGCTCTCGAGTTTGTCTAACAACATGCCAACCAACTTGTCCACGAACTGGGTCTGCAAGATCATGCGTTGTTCACGCACTTTGGTTTCCCAGTCAGTCTCACCTTCAAATTGCTCCTGGCCAACGAGCTGGTATGGCGACCCATCTGGGTAGAAAACCCATGATTGGTGCGGCAGCAACGAATGGATGAAATTCAACGTGCCAGTTGGATCTTCAGGGATCGCATCAAGCCATTGCCGCCAACGACCCGGCTGAATCTGCGCAAGAAATGGAATGTTCACAACTTTCACGGGCTCTTCGCCGCTGGCGGTCGTGGTAGTGGAATCGATTGTGGTGGTAGTTGAGGTGCTGGAAGTGGGCACAACTGGTGCAGTGTCAGTCTGGGCGGCCGCTGCGTTCACAGCGTCATACTCATTTTCTTTGGTGAGGTCTAAGCGCTGCCCAAAGACATCGCGCATCTCGCTCGCAAAGCCCCTCCACTGTGCCTCTTCTTTGACTTTGGTATCTGCATTGATGGCATTTGATGAACTACAGACATTGGGTGGACACATCTCGGACAAAAACTCAAACGAGTTCATCTTGTAGCTGCCACCCAGCCAAGTGAAGAGATTGTCAGGATGATCAACATAGGTGAAGCTCTGCTTGACCTTCGGATAGGTGCCAGACATCGCGGCGGGCACGGAGAGATCAGTGGTTTCCGCGGTGGTTGTGAAGTTGCGGTACCAGGTTGAAGTTGATGCCAGGCGCGCAAAGTTAGGGAATCGATCGGCATCGATCGTGCCGTCTTTGTTCAGAAGTGCAGCGACTGGAAACTCGTCGAACATCACATAAAAGATCGGCGTGTTTCCCGTCTTCACTTCGTATGCCTCAACTTTTGCTCCCCGCGCATAGCGACCGGCTGGGGAGTTAAAAACGAACATTGACACTGCAATGACTGGCACGACCGCGAGGATCCGTAACCAATCCCCAACGCCCCGCACGGAGGCAGCGGCCAAAACAAGGCCAGCTGCAAGTAGTACCGCCACCACCACCTGAATTGACCCTTCAAGCTTCAAATAAAACTTCGCTACTTGCAGTGTGGTGATTAGGCCAAGCGCTCCGATAGCACCAAGGTGGACCACATGCAGGGCCTTACGGACTCGTAACAATGCGGCCTCCACAATGAGAGCCAGGAATGGTGGCACGAAGGTAAACAGCAATGCCAGCAGCAGGACCGAACGGCCCGTAATACGAAATTTGAGAAAAGTTTCGGTGTTCTCACCGAGAATCCCAAGGATCGGCTGCACAACTGCGATGCCCCACATCGCAGCAACCTGCAAGGTGTTTCGTACCAGAAGTTTGCGCGCTGGCGCCTTCTCGGTGCGCCTCATGCCACGACGCAGCAGGCGCTTCAAATTAGCGACATCAAATTTGGGCACAATTTGAGAGTACTACCGGTGTCGTTTTGGTTTGCGGTCGCTATCGTTCCCGAGTTCTCAATGAGGGGTCAGGCAAAACCGCGACAGGGTACTTCAACTCTGTGACACCCATTTGAGATAAATGAATGCTCACGAGCAATCGTCCATCACCTATCGCCCACCACAAGGAGGCCTATCAAATTGGACCGTCATCAGGCAGAACGCAAGGCGTACGAGTACATCGAGTCACTTGGCACCATCGTGGATGAAGGAATGCTGAGTTCCACATATCCAACCCAGCTGGTCGTCGATGAGCACCCGGAGCACACCGTCGGATTTGTTCTTTATCAGCGGTTCAATGGCAGTTGGATTCTCCGCATCGAGCTTCCATTAGGCAAGTTGCCATTGGCAGCGATGGATCGCAATGAGGCTCTCGATTATTTCCGCCTTGTTCCCTACGCCACGATCACGATGACCGATATCTCGAGCACACGCCTTGGCACCAACGATCCACACCACACCCAGATCACTTTGCACCACAGCATTGGTCTGCGTTCGACCAGTAAGAGTCATCTAGAAGAAGTGGTAAGCACATTGCTGTACCACGCAGATGCATTCCCAGAGTTCCTCGCTGATCTCGGTTATCGAGACGAAGAGGCCAGCGATGGCAGCGCACTGGCCCCCAATTCGGCATCTGGCGCTGTCGAGATGGTCTATTCGGTCAAGGCCAAACTGCGCAAGGCAGACGGTGATCTTGAAACAGCACTACGCGAGCTCGAAGACCTTATTGGCCTGGCCAGTGTCAAAGGATTCGTGGCCGCCTTGGTCGCCCAGCAGCGCCTTGCGGCACGCCGCGCAGCAAAGGGCCTACCGCAAGTGATGCCATCACCACATCTCATCTTCACGGGCAATCCAGGTACCGGCAAGACCACGGTGGCACGCCTGATCGGGCGCATCTACAAGCACTTCGGGATGTTGAAGAGCGGGCATGTAATCGAAGCGACCCGTTCAGATCTTTGCGGGCTCTATGTCGGCCAAACCGGTCCGAAGACTCGGGCGTTGTGCGAAACCGCAGCAGGTGGAGTTCTCTTCATAGATGAGGCCTACACACTGAACGGTGGCGGCGCTAACGACTACGGCAGCGAGGCCATCGCTGAACTCATCACCTACATGGAGATGAATCGCGGCAATATCGCAATCGTGGTTGCGGGTTACACCGACGAGATGGAGAAGTTCATCGACATGAACCCTGGCTTGAAGAGCCGCTTTGATCTCACGGTGGAGTTTCCAGACTTCAGCAATGCCGAGCTTGTAACAATCTTTGAAGGTATAGCGAAGTCAAATGGCTATCGCCTTGATGATTCCGCACGTCTCGCACTCACGCACACCATCAATTCACTTCCACGTGGTGCCAACTTCGGTAATGCACGCGATATCCGCAAACTCTTTAACGAAGTTGTGGTGGCTCACGCCCAGCACGCTGAATCTGACTCGTTGGTGGAACTCGATTTGTTCACCGCAGATCACTTTGCGGGCTTTGTAGAGCCTTCGCTGACCAGCGTTGGTGGTGACCAAAACTGGCCCGGATACCTCTAAGTCAGGTGCGGCAGAAAATTTCTTAGTACGTAGTACTAAGTGGCTTTGGGTGCTTGACACGGTTCATGGTGGGGTGCGTATTGTGCCCCACCATGAAATCCAAACAGCTCACATATCGAATATTGGTTATTGAACTTGATGACGTTGTCGCTCGACGCAACCCGGCAAAACCAAACTTGCTGGTCACGCTCACGGTTGACACACCAGAGCGGCGGTTCACTGCACTCGCCAAGGGGAAGTCGTGGTATTCGAACCATTTGCGTGATCTGCGTCTCGATCTCGCACCACAAGTGACTTTCCGTAGCAGGGAGACCGCAGCTGAAGCGGAGTCAAAGTTGGTCCGCAAATTGAAGTCTCAAGGTTTCACGGTCAACCGTGACAACACTGTCTGGTCGCTTTACGTGATCGAGCTGGATCCCTCGGCTGTATCCAAACCGGGCAAAGGACACGTCTACGTCGGCCAAACTTCACTGACACCAGAGGCGCGTTTCCAACAGCACATCAACGGAGTGCGTAATGACCGTGGACCACTTTTTGCCCGCGTGGTTCATGCTCACGGTCTGCGACTAATGCCCAACCTGATGCCAAAGGCGAAGTACTACGACCAGGAATCAGCCAAGGCGGCTGAAAAACGGCTGGCGGAGAGACTCAAAGAACGCGGCTACCGAGTGCGTGGCGGCCACTGAGGGTAAGTGCGTTACGCGCTGCCCTTCAGCATTGCGCGAATCCCAAGACCCATGAGGAACAAGCCAGAT
>CAIYHK010000095.1 GCA_903925985.1 uncultured Actinomycetes bacterium | reverse complement strand
TCAGTCCTTAATTCAAGGACTCAATGCCGACATTTTCGTATTGACGGAGGGAAGTCGTGAATTGCTACCCCCAGGGAACGTGGTCGATGGTGGCACCGACTGGGGTTATGAGGTCAAAGATGCGATGCGGCGCAAGGTGTTGATCTGGTCACGATTCGCGTTACGTGACGTGGGTTCATCGCTACAAGGTGAGGCACCGCCAGGTCGCTTTGTAGCCGCCACAGCCGAGACACCGATGGGAGATGTTCGAATTCTGGGAGTCTGCATCCCGTGGCGTGATGCACACGTTCGAAGTGGGCGCCGAGATCGAAAGCCCTGGGAAGACCACTCACTATTCCTAAGCGCATTGAGAATCGCAGTTGAGCAGGAGCCAAAACCAATGGTCGTGGCTGGCGATTTCAATCAGCGAATACCTAAAGGAAATCAGCCACTTGTAGTTTCCACACAGCTGAGTGAATGCTTTGACGCTCTTCAGATCCCGACAGGAATGGTCATCGATAAGCCTTTGATTGATCACATTGCTATTTCCAAAGACTTGCAATCTGAGAATCTGCTGGTGATTCCCGACCATGATTCCAATGGTTATCTCACAGATCACCGAGGTGCTGTGGTCACTATCAGCCCGTCGAATTAGCGGTGAATGGCCGAAGATTGAAATTCACTGTCACTTTGTGACATGGACCCGATAACTTGTTAAACGTGGCTTCCAGCCACACACCTATCAAGACGACGTGAGGGGCCCGGCCCGATGAAGGTCACCAACCGGCCAAGAGTCGGTGGTAACGCCGGATGCGATAGGAGAAGAAATGACCAGCAAACGTCAGAAAAAGCAGCACTTTGCCATTCCACCTGATTGGGATCAGCTTTCTGATGAGGAACAGTCACAGATTGCCAAAGCAATCGCCGACAGCATCATCAGCAATCTCTTTGAGGGCAAGGAGGGTCAAAATGTCTGAGTACTTCAAGCTCACACCAGAGCAGGTGCAGACCTTCGGTAGCTGCCTTTGGTACATGAAATGTGCATGGGAATCAGGAATGCGTCGAAGCGATGAGTGGACTCCAGGTCTTCCTTTTACATATGTGATCGACGCGCTGCAAGCAGTTGGCGCCATCATCCGCGACGATGATCGTTTCAACAAGCGATCGGTCGCGCAGGGTTTAGTCAAAGTTCACTTGTGGCGTGACGGCAGTGCAAAAGCTTTCTTTGAGCATGGTCTGATCATCGAAACGGGTCCCCTGCAAATGTGTGCACAGATGACTACGCAAGTTCAGTATCCGGAATACTTTGGCCTGCAACGCAAAGCTAAAGCCACGGAGAGCCCAAGCTAGGTGGCTTTAGGTTATGGGCCAGGTGTGATCGCATCGCGGAGTTGACGCGCATGCGCGAGCACCTGGCTCATCTCATTACCGACAACCGTAAGGTGGCCCATTTTGCGGCCAGGCTTTGCCTCGCTCTTGCCATACAAGTGCAGGTGAGCTGCCGAATCCGATGCAGCAAGCGCAAAGTTCGGGTCCCCGTGTGCCCACCGATCACCGAGCAGGTTCAACATCACAACTGCTGGGTGTGTCATCGCCGTACTGCCAAGCGGCATACCAACAAGTGCACGAACCTGCTGTTCAAACTGACTGGTCTGTGCAGCATCAAGTGTCCAATGACCACTGTTGTGTGGCCGTGGGGCCATTTCGTTAACCAATAATTCGCCACCCGAAACGAAGAACTCCACACCAAGCACTCCGACATAATCAAGTGCTTCCGCAAGACGCAGTGCAACTTTGCGCGCGTGCTCGGTCACCTGACTATTTGGAATCGGTGCACTGCTCACATCAAGCACACCGTCCACATGCAAGTTGCGTGTGGGTTCGTACGTAACTACTTCCCCATCCACGCCACGAGCCACAATCACCGACAGCTCATCATCCAACGGCACGAGCTTCTCAAGTACACACGGCACATTTCCGAGCGCCGTAAACGCACCACGAAGTTCCGTGTAATTAGCAAGTCGCTGCTGGCCTTTGCCGTCATACCCCATACGTGACGTTTTCAAAATTGCAGGAAACAATTCATCAGCCCGATCAGCGATGGCCCCAACATCATCAAGGTTCTCAATCACTGCAAACGGCGCCACCTGAATTCGATTGTCAACACAGAATTGCTTTTCGCGGCGTCGATCTTGCGCTCTCGCCACCGCATTGGGCGACGGCCGAATGATGATTCGCTCGGCCAAGAATTCGAGCGCGGCAACGGGTGGATTTTCAAACTCAACGGTTACGGCGCTACACAGATCAGCTAATTCAGTTAGTGCATCGGAATCGTCGTAAGCCGCCACAATGTGATGATCGGCAACTGCACCAGCGGGCGACAATTGATCGGGCTCAAGAACCACCGTGCGAAAGCCAAGCGCTTGTGCTGCCTGCACAAAGTAACGACCGAGTTGTCCACCACCGATTACGCCGAGTGCATCGCCCATCAGGTCGGTGGCAGTACCGATGAAGCGGCGGCATCATGACGCTCACTGCGGAATTCAAGCAATCGCTGCTGAAGGCCAGAATCATCACCAGCAAGAATCGCAATTGCAAACAATGCTGAGTTGATCGCCCCCGCATCACCGATAGCAAAAGTGGCAACTGGTACACCCGCTGGCATCTGCACAATTGAATACAACGAATCCTGTCCGCTCAGGTGAGTGGTTGGCACAGGCACGCCGAGCACAGGAACCGTGGTCTTTGCAGCCAGCATCCCAGGCAAATGTGCCGCGCCACCTGCACCAGCAATGATCACCCGGTATCCATTTTTCGTTGCACTTTCGGCAAACGCGAAGAGTTCGTCTGGCATGCGGTGCGCCGACAACACTTGAGTGTGTGGAGACAATCCAAACGACTCGAGAGTCTCAACGGCTTTGCTCATCGTGGACCAGTCGCTTTGTGATCCCATCACAACGGCAATCTGCGGAGCATCGGCCACGTCGTAATCCTAAAGGAATATCTCAATGAAAATCACATTGCTTGGAACAGGCAGCCCGCTTCCAGATCCGAACCGTGCGGGACCATCGACATTGGTCACTACTGGAACACACAACATCGTGGTCGACTGTGGTCGTGCGTGCGTTATGCGTCTCGTGGGTGCAGGTGTGATGCCACCGTTTGTGAACCTGGTTCTCCTTACCCATCTCCACAGTGATCACATCTGTGACTTGAACGACCTAGTGACCACCCGCTGGATCACCACTCCAGCTCCGATGGCATCGCCGCTGAAAATCGTCGGCCC
>CAIYHK010000094.1 GCA_903925985.1 uncultured Actinomycetes bacterium | reverse complement strand
CCCTTTTCTTGTGCAGCAGCGGCACGCACATTTGAGGTAACTGCAAACTGGTCCTGCTCGTCGCGAGAAATCGTTGTTCCTGTGTCACGATCTGTGCCCTCACCCATCAGCACATTGCCGAATGAACAGAACAATCCATCTTTGATAATTCCGTCGGCCAACTCAACGTTGCCGTAGCGGAATCCTGCACGGCCACCCATTGCGATGTATGGGGCATTCGTCATGCTCTCCATGCCACCTGCAACAACGATCTCGGCATCGCCGGCGGCGATCAATTGATGTGCGAGATAAATGGTGTTCACACCGGACAAACAAACCTTGTTGATGTTCACCGCAGGAACGCTCATCGGTATGCCCGCCTTCACTGCTGCTTGACGGGCTGGTACTTGTCCTTGACCTGCCATAAGAACCTGGCCCATGAGGACATGATCAACCTCATCTGGCTGCACATTGGCGCGCTCAAGCGCGGCCTTGATCGCAATTGCTCCTAGCTCGGCTGCGGAGAACCCCGCGAGGGAACCGCTCATTTTGCCGATCGGTGTACGGGCTCCGGCGACGATATATGAGGTCATAAAGGTGGCTCTTTCATTAGGTGGGAACTTAAGTTCACACAATCAAAACTCTGTGGGTAGCGTATTCCCAAGCACCTACCTAGCGGTAACTGAATCTCAAGAGGTCCCCTATGTCAATGGACAAAATTCGTGAAGCCATCCTCAACGGGGCCTCTGCAGAGGTATTTTCCTCCTTGGAAATCCCGAAAACATATAGGGCTGCGCATATAAAGGCCAGCGAACAAGAGATGTTCAAAGGCCTTTCGTCAAATGAGAAAGATCCGCGCAAAAGCATCCATGTAGGAGAGGTGCCAACCCCGGAAATCGCTCCCGATGAAGTGCTGATGGCTGTCATGGCTTCATCGATCAATTTCAATACGGTTTGGTCAAGCATTTTTGAGCCCGTGAGTTCCTTTGGCGCGCTCACCCGCCTTGCAAAGGAAAGCGAGTGGGCGAAGCGTCATGATCTTGATTACCAAGTGATCGGATCTGATGCTTCAGGTGTAGTTCTACGAGTGGGCTCCGCAGTGCGTAACTGGAAGCCTGGCGACAGAGTGACCGTGCACTGCAACCACGTGGATGACCAAGATCAATCTGCTCATGATGATGCAATGCTTGCGGGTAACCAACGCATCTGGGGTTACGAGACCAATTTTGGTGGTCTCGCAGATCTCGCAGTTGTGCGAGCCAACCAATTGATGCCGAAGCCAGAACACCTCACGTGGGAGGAAGCCGCAGTAAATGCGCTTTGCAATTCCACAAGTTACCGAATGCTCGTTTCGAAAAATGGTGCTCGAATGAAGCAGGGCGATGTCGTGTTGATCTGGGGTGCCACCGGTGGAATTGGTGCATACGCAGTTCAATACGTCGTCAATGGCGGTGGCATTCCTGTTGGTGTCGTGTCTTCTCCCGATAAAGCTGACATTCTCCGCAAACTTGGATGTGAAGCGATTATCGATCGCAAGGCAGCGAACTATCAGTTCTGGAATGACAATGGCACACAAAATGAAAGTGAATGGCGTCGTCTAGGTAAAGACATTCGTGGACTGGTTGGAGAAGATCCAGACATTGTGTTTGAACACCCAGGTCGTTCAACCTTTGCCGCATCAATGTACGTAGCCAAGAAGGGTGGCACCATT
>CAIYHK010000093.1 GCA_903925985.1 uncultured Actinomycetes bacterium | reverse complement strand
CAGCTGTGAGATCTATACCGACGTGACCGGTGTGTTTTCCGCTGATCCACGACTCGTGCCTCAAGCTCGCAAACTCGGTCATATTCAGTTCGAAGAAATGTTGGAAATGGCAGGCGCCGGCTCCAAGGTGCTTGCTTTGCGTTCAGTGGAGTTTGCTCGAAACCACAATGTGCCTATACATGTGCGCTCGAGCTTTACGTGGGAGCACGGCACCTGGGTAACCGGAGATACTGCGCGGAAAGGTGATGGAGTGGAAGATCCAATCGTTGCGGGTGTCGTTCATGACGCCAGCGAATCAAAAGTCACGGTGCAGGCGGTGCCTGATAAGCCCGGTGTGTCCGCGGCGCTGTTTGAGCCGCTCGCAGCTTCAAATGTGAACGTCGACATGATCGTGCAGAACGTATCTGTAAAGGGAACTACTGATGTTTCGTTCACGGTTCCAAAAGCCGACATGAAAGTTGCAGAGAAGATTGTTGCCGATGTGGCCAAGCAGATTGGCGCCGAAGGTGTCACTCACGACGACAACATTGCAAAAGTTTCTTTGGTTGGTGCCGGTATGAAGACCAGTCCGGGAGTGGCAGCAAAGATGTTCCGTGTTCTCGCCGAGAATGATGTGAATATTCAAATGATCTCCACCAGCACCATTCGGATTTCAGTCGTGATTGCAGCAACCGATTTAGAAAAGGCCGTGCGAGCTCTTCACACAGCTTTCGGTCTTGACAGTGGATCGGCCTACAGCGCACCACTTCCGGAACGCAAATAGACATCAAACCCATGGCTGACGCACCGAAAAAGCCCCGCCGTAGTCACTTAGTTCCGTGGCGTACCGCAGGAAGTGCAAGTGAAGCCAAAGTTACAGGTGACGAAGTTGTTCGTGACACCGGTTGGGTCTTCAACAACGAAGTTGGTTCTGCACTGACGCTTGATCAGTTCGTTGCAAGCGGTGATTCCGAAGTGGCTTTGTATATGGCGAGGTTTGGGATTGATGCCGAGGCCGCTGCGTCGCAGACAATTCTCGAACTCGGTTCGGGCATCGGGCGCATGACCGCGGCTTTCTCGAGGTCCTTCGGCAAGGTAATTGCTTGTGATGTTGATCCGGCATTTCTTGAACGTTGCCGACAAACGGTTGCCCAAAAAGGTGATGTTCAACGGCTACGCACTAGCCAAGTCCGCGATGGTCACATCATTCAGGAACCCGCTGCATCGGCCGATCTGGTTTTCTCTTACATCACGTTGCAGCACTGTTCACCCGAGGACGCGGCAGATCTTGTTCGTGAGTCTTGGCGCGTGCTGAAGCCGGGCGGTCGAATGATCTTGAATTTCCGCACTTGGGTAGCTCAAGACATCGTGCTCGTACCAGCTGGCGCTATCGTTCGTGCCGTGTGGAGGCTTCCAATTGTCGGGCAACGACTCACCGGCCGTCGTTGGACAACGAGATTGGGTTGGCAGGCGAATCGCCTCGGGCTTGATGAGGTATTACGCATTGTTCCTGATGCCGACAACATCGTGATCTGGAAACATCCGCGCCGCTCGATGAAATCGTCACCGGCTTTGCAGGCGCGCCGCACCGATCGTGACCTCGATATCGCCAATCGCAGCCACTGGTGGATAGACGCACAAAAACCAAAGGGGTAACCCAAGGGGGGCGGCATTAGCCTTGACCCTCATGCGAATTGGAGTAGTTGGTGCCACTGGTCAAGTCGGTGGCGTGATGCGCGAATTGTTGATTGAGCGAAATTTCCCAGTAACGGAAATTCGGTTCTTTGCTTCGGAGCGTTCCGCTGGCACCACCATTGACTGGAACGGCCAATTGATCACGGTCGAGAATGCATCAACTGCTGATGTTTCCAATCTTGACATTGCATTGTTCTCTGCTGGCGCAACCTCATCGCGCGAACTCGCACCAAAGTATGCAGCTGCTGGCGCAGTAGTTATCGACAACTCGTCTGCTTGGCGCATGGACCCAGATGTTCCACTTGTGGTTTCGGAAGTGAACGGCGAATTGGCAAAGAATCCAAAAAAGGGAATCATCGCCAATCCAAACTGCACGACAATGGCAGCGATGCCAGTGTTGAAGCCACTTCATGATGAGGCCTCATTGGTGCGCATGGTTGCCAGCACTTACCAAGCGGTTAGCGGTGGTGGCCTCGCCGGAGTTGATGAACTCGATTTGCAGGCCAAGCAAGTGGTGGAACGCGCTCGTGATCTCACTCACCATGGTGATTCAGTTCAATTTCCACCGGCCAAGAAGTTTGTTAAGCGGATTGCATTCAACGTGTTGCCGTTTGCCGGATCACTTGTTAATGATGGTTCGTTTGAAACCGACGAAGAGCAAAAATTGCGTAATGAGAGCCGCAAGATTCTGGGAATTCCAGACCTGCGAGTCAGTGGCACATGTGTTCGCGTACCTGTATTCACTGGCCATTCGCTTTCATTGAATCTTGAGTTTGCTCGTGCAATAACAGCTGAGCGGGCGACTGCGCTTTTGTCAGCAGCAGCTGGTGTCTCGGTAGTTGATATCCCAACCCCACTTGAAGCCGCAGGTATGGATCCCAGCTTTGTGGGCCGTATTCGTCAAGACACTTCTATTGATGATGGTCGTGGTCTTGCACTTTTCGTGTCGAATGACAACCTTCGTAAAGGTGCAGCACTTAACGCCGTGCAAATTGCTGAACTACTGATCTGAGTTAACTTCGGCGCCCTTAAGACCCTGGGCGTAGGATCGCATTTATGACTGGTCTTTCCGAACCTCCCGCACTCGGCACACCGATGCTCCCCTCAGGCACTTTCGAGGGCAAGGTTGTCGTTGTAACTGGTGGCGGTACAGGACTTGGCAAGGCGATCGGTGCCGAGTTCGCTCGGCTAGGCGCCACCGTTGTTGTTGCCAGCCGTGATCCCGAGCATCGCGAAAAGGGTGTAGCAGCAATGAATGCCGCCGGAGGAAAAGGCTTTGGGATTGCAGTCGATGTCCGGAGTCCAGAAGCAATTGCGGCGGCATTTGATGAAATTGAAAAAGAGTGCGGCCCCATTGACGTATTGGTCAACAATGCTGCTGGAAACTTTCCAGTTCTTGCCGAAAAAATGTCGCCGAATGCATGGCGTGCAGTAACGGACATTGTCTTGGACGGAACGTTCTTTTGTTCCACCGAGCTCGCACGTCGCGCAATTGCATCGGGTCGTGAAGCAGCGATTTTGAATATCGGGGCTACATATTCATGGACCGGTGGCCCAGGTACTGCGCATTCAGCAGCTGCTAAAGCAGGCGTAACAAATATGACTATGTCGCTCGCTGTTGAATGGGCTCCTTATGGCATCCGCGTTAATTGTCTCGCGCCAGGATTGTTCCCTCACGAAGATCTGCCGAGTGTGTTGCGCGATAAAAACAATCGCAGTGAAGAACAAGATGCGGCACGCGTTCCAGCGGGTCGAGTCGGTCGTCCGCATGAACTCGGTTGGATCGCAACCTATATGTGCTCACCGTTTGCTTCGTACCTTTCGGGCCACACCGTGGTACTTGACGGTGCGAACTGGTTGCGTCGTGGTTTGCGGATGCCGGATTTCGTTCCCGTGTATGAGCAGTTCAACTTCGAAAAGGACAGCTAAGCCATCAACTGGTCGGGGTGAGAGGATTCGAACCTCCGGCCTCCACGTCCCGAACGTGGCGCGCTAACCAAGCTGCGCTACACCCCGCAGAGCAGGTTTTGAGGCTACCCGCTCAGGGCTTCTGAATACGAAAGACCTTTTGCCACATCGTTGACGGCTTTGGCCAGACGGATTGGATTTAAAGGCTTGATCAGCCAACCATCTGCACCTGAACGCTTGGCAAGATGCACATCGGCTTCACGATCCAGCAGAATCAAAATCGGCACGTGGGGAAGACGGCCACTTGACTCGTCAAGGCGAAGATCCATCGCCACGGCCATGCCTCCCATGGTTCCTGATTGGAGATCCAACACGGCAACATCAGGCGTGCTTTGGGTCACGTACGGGGATACGTCGCGCCCGTCTCTGCAAACAACGATCGTGGTGTCGGGCCCACCAAGGGCAGCGCTGACTTCATCCACCACCCAATCAGCATCTGTTGCAAGAAGAATGTGCACGACCGAAAGGCTAGTCCAGCCATTTCCCGTCAGCCCATCCCGAGTGGTTTGGCTGTATGAAATCGCGTCATCGGCGGTACGGTGGAACTCCGGATGTTGCGTTTGAAATCCTCCCCACGCCGCTTTTTGGCATTCCTTGCATTGACACTTGGAATCGGTGCACTCCTTTTTGGTGCGGTTGCCGATGCCGAAACTGTTGCCGCCGATCTAGCACCAGTAGATGTTGTTGAGGTGAGTGGCCTCATTGATCCGATCAATGTTGACGCCATCGAAACCGCAATTGAGCGCAGCGCCACAAACGGAGCACAAGCACTCATCTTGCAGGTCAACACAAAAGGATCAGTTGTTCCCCGCGCAAGGATGGCACGGTTGATCGAAAAGATCGCCAGTGCAGAGATTCCGATTGCAATTTGGGTAGGCCCCTCCGGTTCGAAGCTTCTTGGTTTACCCGCGCAGATGCTTGCAGCCGCTGATGTGACCGCGATGGCACCTGGAAGCAAGATCGGTCGTACTGGTCTGCCACTCAATGTCGATGGTGTAGAGATTGACTTTGGTGCAGCCACTGATGTCTTGGTTGATGGCACTTTAGGTTTTAAGGAAGCGCGTTCTCTAGGTGCGCTAAAGCTCACCACTGACGACGAGGGTGTACCCGTGTTGCGAAACATGTTGTACGCACTCGATGGCCAGGATTTCAATGGCACTGTTTTGGACACGGTGGTTGAGTCCACAGACGATGATGGACAAATCGTGCGCGATGCGGCACCAGTGAGATTTTTCAAAACCGGACTCTGGGCTCGACTCTTTCATACCGTGGCGAGTCCAGCATCGGCCTATTTGTTGTTTGTGATCGGTGTGTCACTTTTGATCTTCGAGTTCTTCACTGCAGGGATTGGTGTTGCGGGGTTGGTTGGAGCTGCGTGTGCTTCGCTTAGTGCGTATGGGTTAGGTGCATTACCACTGCGCGGCTGGTCATTGATCTTGATGCTGTTTGCATTCTTTGGTTTCGCAGTCGACGTACAGGTCGGGGTGCCGAGATTCTGGACACGTGTGAGTCTGGTCTTGTTCGCCGTGTCGTCCTGGTATCTGTTCCGCCCAGTCGATGGTCTCACTATGCGCCCAAGTTGGATCACATTGTCAGTTGGCATCATCGGTGTGGCTCTCACCTTCATCGTCGGTATGCCATCAATGGTTCGCACGCGCTTTGCCACGCCGACCATCGGTCGCGAGTGGATGGTGGGCATGAGCGGTGTGGCGGTTAACGAAGTGAACCCCGAGGGCGTGGTGTTGGTTAGCGATGCGCGTTGGCGAGCCCGCACGAATCGAGCCACGCCGATTACTGCTGGTTCTACAGTGAGGGTTGTTGCGATTGATGGCGTAACACTTGAGGTGGAACCCGAAGAAGGTGGCGCACGCGACTACCGCGAACGCCGCGACAAGTAGACGCGTCATTAGGCTGACGGCGTGGGAATCTTCTTTCTCCTTCTCATCGTTTATCCATTCATTGAGTTGTATGCACTAATCAAGATCGGCAGTGCGCTCGGAGTATTTACAGCGCTGCTTGGTTTGTTTGCCCTCAGCGTTATCGGGGCGAGCGTATTAAGGCGTAGTGGTACCAAGGCGTGGCGCAAACTCGGGGATGAAATCGCCAAAGGTAATGATCCGTCAGCACGACTCGTTGATGGTGTCGTTGTTTTGGTCGCTGGGATTTTGTTGGTTATGCCTGGTTATGTAACCGGCGCAATTGGTTTATTGCTCTTGCTTCCACCGTTTCGTGTCGTATTGCGCGGCATGGTTCGGCGTCGTGCAGAAGTTTTTCGTGCACATGGTGGAAACAGCTTTGGCGGCCGCGGCACCTATGTGGATGGTGAAATCATCGAGGTTGCTGGCGAGATAGTTCCACCGGAAGATGAACGATGAGTGGAGCTGATTTCGATCCCGCCGCGGTACCAATTCGACCCGCCGCAACTGTTTTGTTGGTTCGCGATGACGATGTAGATCGTCGGCTTGAAGTCTTTATGTTGCAGCGCAACCGCAACACTGCGTTCGCTGGTGGCATGTTTGTCTTTCCTGGTGGACGTGTTGATGATTTAGATGACATCGAGGATTACGAAGAGCTGTGTGATGGTCTGACTGATGCCGAAGCAAGTGCAATCTTGGGCATTAACCGTGGTGGCTTGGCATTTTGGGTGGCGGCAATCCGTGAGTGTTTTGAAGAAGCCGGAGTATTGCTTGCACGACCTCGTGGTTCAACAGAAGCGCTACGTTTTGACGATCCCGTGCTCGCACTTAGATACACAAAAGCGCGGCACCAGATTCATGAAGGGGAGTTGAGCCTGGCAGAGTTTTGTCGCCAAGAGGACCTCTTGCTGATCACCGATGCGATTCACTATTTCGCTCATTGGGTGACGCCATACGGTGAGGTTCGCCGATTCGATACCCGTTTTTTTCTCGCCCGCGCTCCACAGGCCCAGGAACCATTGCACGACAATCATGAAACAGTTGATTCAATCTGGGTCAATCCTGGGGATGCACTTGAGCGTTACTCGCAGCGAAAGTTCAAGATGATTTTCCCAACGATCAAGAATCTTGAGCTGATTGCTTCAGGGGATTCGGCTGATGATGCAATAGAAATCGCTCGTCGCAATGGTCGCCCGCCGCGAATCTGGCCACGGGTGCTGACCGATGAAAACGGCAAAGTCACCGTGATCAAGATGCCTGGGGAGCCAGGCTTTGAAGACCTACCTACTGACGAGCCACAGAACTAACTGCGGCGCAACGAAACCTGAGTGGTCTCTGGCTCGGCTTGGCGAGCGGAACACTCTGACAATGAATTTGCTGGAATCGTCTCGGCAATCAAGGTGTCTGCAATCTGCAGGAACACTCGAGCTGCAGGTGAATCTGACGTTAGAACTGCGGGTTCGCCGACATCGCCACCACGCGACACTGCTGGCTCAAGCGGAATCTGGCCAAGCAGTGGGACACCTATGTCTGATGCAAGAGCGAGACCCCCACCTTGGCCAAAGAGTGGATACTGATCACCGTGAGCACATTCAAAGGCACTCATGTTTTCAATCACACCGGCAACTCGCAGAAAACTGCGACGGGCCATATCAGCAGCACGAGCTGCAACTTTCTGGGCCGCAAGTGCAGGTGTGGTCACAATCACCAGTTCTGTGCGCGGCAACATGCGTGCAAGACCCATCTGTACATCACCTGTACCTGGGGGCATATCGATAAGTAGATAGTCGAGCTTTCCCCAATTCACATCATTTAGGAATTGCTCAACAGCTTTAGTGAGCATCAAGCCGCGCCACATCAATGCGGTGTCTTCATCATCAAGCATCATGCCGGTGGAGACAACCTTCAGCACTCCGCTTCCAATGCGTCGCTCATTGGGAACGATCATTGGTTTTTCATGACCCTCAAAGCGCTGGGCCTGGAGTCGATCGGTGAGTCCAAGCATGCGGGGAATCGAGAAGCCCCAGATGTCTGCATCAAGCACACCAACAGTGGCTCCACGATGAGCCATTGCGGCTGCGAGGTTCACAGTGACTGAACTCTTGCCGACGCCACCTTTGCCGCTTGAGATCGCAAACACACGTGTGTCTACGGAGACCTGGGTGGCGTCATCCTCGGCACGTGCGTTCCATCGGGCGCGGCCCATAACTGCGGTGCGCTCCTCTTGGGACATTTCGCCCCAATCAATGACGACCTTGGTCACCCCAGGGTGGGAGCCCACACGAGATTCGATGTCGTTTTTCAACTGCTGGCGTAACGGGCAACCACGGATCGTGAGCTTGAACCCCACATTCACGATCCCCTCAGGCGTAATGCCGGTAACGGTTGCCATGCCTAGGTCAACCACGTTGCCCCCCAGCTCGGGGTCAATCACGGCTCTCAGCAGGCTGAGCAGTTCGGGTTCGGTGGGGGTGGTCACAAGATGATTTTACTGATGAAGTTCGTTATCCTTACCTAACATGATCACTCTTACCGACCAAGCAGCATCGAAAGTCAAGGAACTCATCGAGTCCGAGGGCGATTCCAGCCTCGCATTGCGTGTGGCCGTGAAGCCCGGTGGTTGCTCAGGGTTCCAATACGACATGTTCTTTGACTCCGATGTCTCAGCACAGGATCAGCAGGCCGAGTACAACGGAGTTCGTGTTGT
This sequence comes from uncultured Actinomycetes bacterium, assembly GCA_903925985.1. Lineage (GTDB taxonomy): Bacteria > Actinomycetota > Acidimicrobiia > Acidimicrobiales > Ilumatobacteraceae > CAIYHK01. The sequence goes on along the minus strand of CAIYHK010000093.1, from coordinate 4,256 downwards.
AGTCGACTCAGAGTCAGCAGCGCTTCTCATTGGTGCAAGCCTTGATTACGCCAACGGCATCCAAGAGCAGGGATTCAAGATCAGTAATCCCAACGCGCAGCGCTCATGCGGCTGCGGCAAGAGCTTTAGCTGACACCAACCAGCTTCAGCGCATCGCGAATTTCTTCTTCGTCAAACACGCTGTCTAAACGCACTCGGAGAATTCCATTTGAATCGGTGATGAACAACGCCGGTTCAAAAGTCATGTAGTAATCGGTAACTGCAGGCGTAACTTTCGTAGCACCTTTGTCTTGATAAACCTCAGTGTGGATGAATGTCGCGCGGGACTCAAACTCAGCGGCGATGTCAATCAGATACTCAAGCGCGGGAGCACACGTTCCCGTAGTGCAGTGTGCGGGCGTACCAATTAGATAAACAACTGGCATCCCCGTCTTTAAAGCCTGATCCACTGATGTGCGATGTAGTGGACACGCATTAGGTGTCAGCGTGCACATCGGATCCATATCCATTGGGTTGTCAAGAGTTGGAGTAACCACCGAAGGAAGAGCATCTCCAGGAATCGGTAGTGACACATCGGCTGCGGCGGTTATCTGCATGGCAGCACCATCTGGATTCGCGCCATCAACCACGATTTTGTACATTCCCGGCTCGGAGATTTTGGCGATGAAAGGCCAGTACGGGGTCGGTGCGTTGCCTTGGTGCTTGGTCGCGGTTATTGCATCGTGCACCACTTCTCCGGTCTCAAGGTCCACGATCTTGCCGGTCAATACATCGGGCAGGTCATCGCTGCCGAGAATCGAAGCATCATTTGCAAGAGAGATGGGCAATCGGACTTCGCCTGGCACCAATGCCGAATCGGGGAATCGCTTGACGACCACGATTGATTCATCGAGGGCAAAAGCTCCTGATGAGGAGGATTTTGAGTCCCCACCACAGGCCACCACCACGGCTGATAGGGCCATGGCTCCACCGCCGAGAGTGGCCGACTTCTGCAGCAGTTCACGACGCGTCATGGGGGTTTTGTGACTCACACTTTGATGGTATCGGGGGCATAGTGTGAAGGGCATGGCACAAGCACCAGTGGGTCCCTACACACCAGTTGTCCGCGCAGGAGATTGGGTAATCGTTTCCGGTCAGCTCGGAATGAAAGACGGAGCGATTGTTCCAGGAGGCGTTGCTGCGCAAACAGCAATGGCAGTCCAGAACCTCAAAGAACGCCTGAAAGAGGAAGGTTGCACTCTTAAAGATGTTGCAAAGACCCTCTGCTTCCTTACGGACATGGATACATTCGCCACGTTCAATGAGGCCTATGTTGCTGGCTTCAATGGTGCTCGCCCCGCGCGTTCAACGATCGGCGTGGCGTCGTTGCCATTTGGTGGCGAAGTTGAAATCGAAGCCTGGGCCTACAAACCACTACGGTAGGAATCATGGCTGGCGCAATCATTTTGGTCATCGCACTTCTTGCTTTCCCGATCGTTGTTGGTCTCAGCACGGCTGGTCTTGCCGCTTTGATCGGACACTTCTTGTACCGTGACGCTGAGATTCGTCACGAAGGAAGCGAACTCTTGGAGACCAACGTCTGACAAGTCTGCTTGTCAAGAATGCGCGCCTCGTCGCGACTGTTGACACCCACCGCCGCGAGATACCCGGTGGTTGGGTCTTGGTGGAAGATGGTTTCATAAAGCGTGTCGGTGGTTCGTCGGATCCACTTCCACTCGCGGATGAAGTCATCGATGCAACCGATTGTCTTGTGACACCTGGTTTGGTGAACACACATCATCACCTTTACCAAAATCTGACTCGCGCGTATCCGCCAATGACGTCGGCCCCACTTTTTGGTTGGCTGCAGACCCTCTACCCGCTGTGGAGTGCAATCGATGAGGAGTCCGTCTACGTATCAGCCTGGGTGGGTTTAGCGGAACTCGCATTATCTGGGTGCACAACCTCGACCGACCATCTCTATCTTCACCCCAAGAACGGCGGCGACATCTTGTCCGCCGAAATTAGGGCAGCACGTGATCTCGGTCTGCGTTTTCATCCCACCCGGGGCTCGATGTCACTGTCGCAAAAAGATGGCGGGTTGCCACCAGACGATGTGGTGCAAGATGACGACACAATTCTCGCTGAATCCGAAGCTGCCGTCGCCCGGCATCATGATCGTTCATTTGGCGCCATGACCCGAGTGGCATTGGCGCCGTGTTCGCCGTTTAGTGTCACGGTTGATCTCATGAAGCGTTCTGCAGAGTTGGCAGAAAAACTTGATGTGAGGCTGCACACCCACTTCGCTGAAAATGCAGAAGATGACGCATTTTCATTGCAGCGTTTCGGGTGCCGCCCGATGGAATATCTAAAGGAAGTGGGTTGGTGCACCGACCGTGCGTGGTTGGCGCATTGTGTGATGCCGAATCCCGAGGAAGTGAAAGAACTCGGTCGTGCTGGTGTCGGTGTGGCTCACTGTCCGAGTAGCAACCTCATCCTTGCGTCAGGTATTGCACCGATTGTTGACCTACGTGCCCACGGTGTGAAAGTCGGTCTGGGTGTTGATGGTTCAGCATCGGCTGACTCAGCATCGTTGTGGCTTGAAGCACGCCAAGCGATGTTGCTGGCAAAGCTCCGCAACGGTGCTGATGCGGGCTCAGCGCGGATGGCTCTTGAATGCGCAACAGTCGGTGGCGCTGGGTGCCTTGGACGTGAAGGTGAAATTGGTGAAATCAGCGAAGGCGCTGTTGGCGATTTGGCGATTTGGTCGCTGACCGGCCCGGTCTTTGCAGGTGCCGTGGCTGATCCAATCGAAGCGTGGCTGCGATGTGGTCCGACTTCGGCGCGGGACACAATCGTTCATGGGCGCACCATCGTGCGCAACGGCATGCTCGTAAGCGATGAACTTGAATCAATGTTGCGACAGCACGATGTGCTGAGCCGGAAAATTCAACGACTGAGTTAACCCCAGCGGGATTCACCAAACTTGTAGCCAACACTGCGCACGGTTTGGATCAAATACGCATGCTCTTCGCTGAGTTTCGCACGTAAACGACGGATATGAACGTCGACTGTTCTTGCACCGCCGTAGTACTCATATCCCCAAACTCGCGATAGCAGCATTTCGCGTGTGAAGACCTTTCCTGGGTTCTGAGCAAGAAACCGCAAGAGCTCGTATTCCATGAAGGTGAGATCAAGAGGACGTGACTCGATGGTTGCTTGGTAGGTCTCAAGGTTCAACACAAGGCCTGAGTATTCAACGAGCTCAGGACGCGATGCCTGTATACCCCGGCCCATGAGATGACGGAATCGAGTTTCAAATTCACGAGGGTGGAATGGAGAAATACAGAAGTCGTCATAAAGCTCATCTCGCAACTCGAGGTCCGCGAGTTGTGCCCCTGTAACTAACAGGAGAATGCGAGTTGAATCTCCGTCTTGTTTGCGGAGTGCACGACAAAATGCCCATGCGTCCTCGGGCTTTTCTTCACATGAGACGATTGCGCCTGCCCAGCCAGCGCCAGGAGCATTACGCACAGCGTCATCCCACGAATTCACTGCCTTCCAACGAAAGCCAGCGAGGTCGAGTGTGCGCGCAAGATCGATGGGAGCGGGGTCGGGAAACACGACCGCGAGTTCCATGCCTGCGTGCGAAGAATTCATGTCAGAGGGCCTTCAAGTACCTATCGAGCTCAAACTGTGAGACATGAGTCTTATACGCGCGCCATTCTGAGCGCTTGTTGCGAAGGAACCATTCAAAGATGTGTTCACCCAAAGCATCGGCCACAAGCTCGGAGTTCTCCATTGCAACTAATGCATCATTCAAGGACTGCGGAAGCTGAGCAATGCCGTACTTGGAAAGTGCCAGATCATCCATCTCAAACAAATTGGCATCGGCCTCTTCGGGGAGTTCGTAACTCTCTTCAATTCCTTTCATGCCAGCAGCCAAAAGAACTGAGAAAGCGAGATACGGATTGCACACAGGGTCTGGTGATCGATATTCAATTCGGGTGGCCATCGGGTTGCCCTTTTTGGGGATTGGAACTCGAATCAGGCCACTGCGATTATTTCTTGCCCACGAGATATGAACCGGTGCTTCAAAACCAGGCACAAGCCGCTTGTAACTGTTCACAGTTTGGTTAGTGATAGCGGTGATCTCTGACGCGTGCCGTAATAGGCCAGCCATGAACTGTTTGGCAACAGGTGAGAGGAAATATGGATCCTTGGGGTCTTAGATAGCGTTGTCTTCGCCACGGAAAAGCGAGAAGTGCATATGCATT
>CAIYHK010000092.1 GCA_903925985.1 uncultured Actinomycetes bacterium | reverse complement strand
GGTGGCCGGTTTTCAACGTCGCTGATTCGGCCGTCACCGTTGGCGTGATTCTCATGTTCCTTGCCTCGGTCTTTGCAAGAAAGCCAGAAGTTTCCGATGTCTGATATTTCAAATCAAGTAGTCGAAGACCAGATTCCGGCCTCGCTGGACAACGAACGAGTTGATCGCATCGTTTCGTTGATGGCTGATGTGTCGCGCTCAGTGGCTGCCACGATGGTTTCTGCCGGTGGGGTTTCGGTAGATGGGGCAGTGGAGACCTCTGGAAAGATTCGTCTCAGTGAAGGACAAATCGTTCGCGTGGATCTTTCGTATCTCCCTGGTGAAGTACTTCCGCAACCCGATGCGTCAATTGAAGTAGCGGTTGTCTATTCCGATGATGATGTAATCGTCATCAACAAGTCCGCAGGTTTGGTGGTTCATCCGGGTGCCGGAAATCCAGATCGCACGCTTGTCAATGGTCTTCTGGCTCGATTTCCCGAAATCGCTTCCGTCGGTGAACAAAATCGCCCTGGAATTGTGCACCGTCTGGACTCCGGTACTTCGGGATTGATGATGGTTGCGCGTACGGATCATGCCTATGAACACTTGGTTGAGATGCTCTCGACACATCAAGTTCGACGCACTTATCTCGCACTCGTGGCGGGTGTTCCCGACTCAAAATCAGGCGTTATCGATGCACCAATTGGCCGCGATCAACGGGATCCTTTGCGAATGGCTGTGTCCGTAAGTGGACGCTTTGCACGTACGCAGTACGAAGTTTTGCAGGAGTTTGCGGAACCGATCAGTTGCGCACTTGTGCGTTGCGATCTGGAGACTGGTCGCACGCACCAGATACGTGTTCACCTTGGAGCTATTGGGCACCCAGTAATTGGCGATGGCACCTATAAGGGGGTTCGTGAAGGCCTCAAGTTTCCGCGCCCGGCACTACACGCTGCGGTGCTTGCTTTTGAGCATCCGACCACGGGTGACGAAATGTCGTTTACGGCCCCGCTGCCGAGTGACTTTGAAAAACTCTTGAAACTGCTCGAACCAGAGTTCGTAGCGGTGGATCTTCAGTGAAGAGTTGAAGAGTCTGGCCATGCCGCGGTGCCGCGTGCGGCATTCGCGATGTCGTCAAGTGTGTATGACTCAAGATGTTTGCGCATGTGATCACCAGCAAGATTCCAAATCGCAAGCAGAACACATTGGCCCTCGTGGTCGCAGGAGCCATCAGTGTGGGGCTGACCAAAATCACCAAGAGTGATGGGGCCATCAACGGCGGAAATCACCTCGGAGAGTCGAATCTCTGATGCGGGTCGTGAGAGAACATAACCGCCACCGACACCACGTTTGCTCTTCACCAGCCCTGCGCCTTTTAGGGCTAGAAGAATCTGCTCAAGGTACGGCTGCGGGAGGCCCGTGCGCTCGGCGATATCGCGGACACTGGTTGGGCCCGACGCTTCTTGATGCAAAGCGAGAGACAACAGGGCTCTGCATGCATAATCACCTCGGGTCGACACACGCACACGCCCAGCGTAGGTGCCAAGGACACTCTGGGTAAACAATTGCATTGCATAAGCATCGGTGGTGGACTATCGCGGTGGAAGTTTCCGATGCAGGGGTCAAACAAATCGTTGACTCGCCGACCCTGCCTGCCTACGGCGACGGGGGATTGAGTGGCATCGTGCCTGATCTCCTTGGATATGGGAGTGGCTGGACCGGGGCTTCGCGTGCCCCAACAGTTCTCCTAGTAATTGATGGTCTTGGCTGGAATCAGCTCCAAGCACGTAAAGCCATAACACCCACAATGAGTGCAATGAGCGCACAATGTGTCACGAGCATCGCGCCAACAACCACGGCTGCTGGCCTCACTTCAATCACCACTGGGGCATCGCCTTCAGAGCACGGATTACTTGGCTATCGGATGGAACTCGGTGGCGGTGTGATGAATGTGTTGCGTTGGCACGATCGCCAGGGTGATCTGCGCGCTTCACAACCACCCGCGCAGGTGCAGCCCTGCCCACCTTTCATGGGTACAAAGATTCCAGTGATCTCCCGATCGGAATTTGCCGAGACAGGATTTACCATCGCGCATCTCCGTGGCACCACGCAGATCGGTTGGCGCAAGATCTCGTCAATCGCCGTTCATGTCGGTGAACAGTTGCGACAAGGGCAGGAATTTGTCTACGCGTATTACGACGGTGTTGACAGCGTTGCTCACGAAAAAGGCTTTGGTGATTTCTACGATGCGGAGCTGCGCACAGCTGATCGATTAGTGGCCGACATCATCTCGGTGTTACCCGCTGGTGCTCGATTGTTTGTCACCGCAGATCATGGACAAGTGACCGTTGGTGAAGCGGTTGTCAGCCTTGACGACGATGTTTTGAATCTTGTTCGCGCACAATCTGGTGAGGGGCGATTTCGTTGGCTCCACGCCAAGCAAGGCACCGCCGACGCACTGCTGGCCGCTGCGCAACGCTATGGCGACCGCGCATGGGTGGTATCCAGGGAGCAAGTGGTCGATGAGGGCTGGATGGGTAAAAACATGCCATCTATTCATCAGGCGCGCCTAGGTGATGTTGCGCTGGTGGCCAGGACCAACGTGACTTTTGACGACCCCGAGGAAAATGGTCCATTCAGACTCGTATGCCGTCACGGGTCGTTGACCCCTGACGAGATGCTTGTACCGTTACTTAGCGCTACCGCCTGAATCGCACTTGCAAGGAGACGCATTGAGTAACCAGGATCCAATCCAGCCATCCAACGCCGCCGAGAACGTTCGTAAAGGTGAACTCATCGCCCCAGAAGTTGGGGCTGGAGATGAAGAACAAGTCACCGAACCCGCCAAGGTGATGCGGATTGGCTCGATGATTCGCCAGTTGCTAGAAGAAGTTCGTAACACCACGCTGGACGATGCCACCCGTGAACGACTCGCAGAAATTTACGAGCGCTCAATTGTTGAACTTGCCGATGCGATCTCACCGGACCTGCAAGAAGAACTCCAGACGTTGACACTGCCTTTCAAGGAAGGTGAAATTCCATCTGACTCCGAGTTGAGAATTGCGAAAGCGCAGTTAGTCGGCTGGTTGGAGGGACTCTTTCACGGCATTCAAGCCACACTTTTTGCGCAGCAACTCGCAGCACAGCAACAACTCCAGCAGATGCGCCAAATTCCCCAGGGGATGGGCGGACCAGACCCCCGTATGGGCGAGCGTCCGGGCACCTACATCTGAGCACTCGGGTTCTGAAAAATCATTCCGTGAAACGCACATGAGTGTCACATGGTGCTGGTATTTTCGGATTCCTAGTTTCGACTGAAAGGCATTCTCGTGGGCGACTCGTTCACCCACCTTCACGTTCACACGGAATACTCGATGCTCGACGGCGCTTCGCGCCTGAGCGAAGTGATTGCCGAGGCCGTGAAGGACGGTCAACCCGCTATCGGCATTACTGACCACGGGAACATGTATGGCGTGCTCGATTTCTATCGGGAATGTTTGGAACAGGGCATCAAACCAATCATTGGTACCGAGGGCTACATGGCCCACGAACACCGCAGCGAGCGTCCAACCCGTCGCGGAAAACTTGATGACGCTGGCGGTGATACCGAGGGCGGTGGAAAGTTGTACTACCACCTCACGCTTTTGGCTGAGAACAACGCTGGTTACCGCAATCTGATTCAGCTCTCAAGTCGAGCCTTTCTGGAAGGGTACTACTACCAGCCGCGAATGGACTGGGAGCTGCTCCAACAGCACTCAGAGGGCCTCATTGCCACCACGGGCTGCCTCGGTGGGCATGTTCTGCAGGCGCTTCTGAAGGGTGATGAAAAGGGTGCTCTAGACAAGGCTGGAAGGCTGCAGGAGATCTTTGGCAAGGACAACTTGTTCGTCGAGATCCAAGATCACGGGATTCCAGACCAGCAGCGCACCAATCCACTGCTCATAGAACTCGCGCGCAAAATTGGCGCACCGCTGTTAGCCACGAATGACTCGCACTACACACACAAGCACGATGCTGATGCACATGACGCTCTGCTTTGCGTGCAGACCGGAGCATTGAGGTCTGATCCAAACCGATTCAAATTCACCGGCACCGAGCACTATCTCAAGGCTGCTCACGAAATGCGTCACTTGTTCCGTGAGATTCCCGAGGCGTGTGATAGTTCGCTGTGGATTGCTGAGCGCTCAAACGTTGAGATTGTTTTTGGTGAGCCAAAGTTGCCCAAGTTCCCACTGCCGGCTGAGTTTGCTACTGACATCGAATACCTCACTCATCTGACCGACCTCGGCGCGAAGATGCGTTGGGGCGAGAAGATTCCAAAAGCGGTGAAGGAACGCCTTGCGTATGAACTCAAGGTCATCTCTGACATGGGCTTTGCTTCGTACTTCCTCATTGTTTGGGACCTAATCAAATACGCCAAGGACTCCGGGATTCGTGTCGGTCCAGGGCGTGGTTCGGCTGCAGGCTGTGCAGTGGCGTATTGCTTGCGGATTACTGAACTCGACCCCGTTAAGTACGACCTTCTGTTTGAGCGTTTCTTGAACCCAAGCCGCAAGTCAATGCCTGACATCGACATGGACTTTGACTCGCGTTATCGCGACGAGATGATTCGCTACGCAGCCGAGCGTTACGGCCGTGATCATGTGGCACAGATCATCACCTTCGGCACCATCAAAGCCCGTAACGCTGTACGTGATGCGGCACGCGTCCTCGGTTTTCCATATGGTCTTGGCGACAAAATCGCAAAGGCAATGCCGCCGTTGGTTATGGGTCGGGACACGCCACTCAAATATTGCTTCGAAGAAGATGAGAAGTACCGGTCTGGGTATCAGGCCGCCAAAGATCTACGTGACCTGTACAACAGTGAGCCTGATGTGAAGGTGATTGTCGATACTGCGCGTGGCATTGAAGGCTTGAAGCGGTCGGTGGGTATTCATGCAGCGGCGGTGGTGATTACTGACCTGCCCGTCACTGACTACATGCCGATTCAACGCAAAGCTGAAACGGGTCAAAATCCTGAGGATGCACCGATCGTCACTCAATTTGAAATGCACGGTGTCGAAAGCCTCGGTCTGTTGAAGATGGACTTTCTCGGTCTTCGTAACCTCGACGTGATCACAGATGCAGTCGAACTCATCCGTGCCGAGAGGGATCCGAATTTCGATATCGACACAGTGCCCCTGGATAATCAACGGACTTTTGATCTGCTCTCGCGGGGCGACACAATCGGAGTTTTCCAGTTGGAGTCCCCACCAATGCGTGCGTTGTTGCGGTCGCTTGAGCCGAACTCGTTTGAGGATGTCTCGGCTGTGATTGCGCTGTATCGCCCGGGACCGATGAGCGAAAACATGCACTATGGCTATGCAAACCGCAAGAACAATCGTGCGCCAGTCGAGTTCTTCCATCCCGACGCTGCCGATGTGCTTGGCGATACTTACGGGCTCATGATCTACCAAGAGTCAATGATGCGTGTGGCACAGAAATTTGCTGGTTATTCACTCGCTGAAGCAGACAACCTCCGCAAGGCGTGCGGCAAGAAAGATCGCGCCGCCATGAAGAAAGAGCGTGCCGCATTTGAATCCGGGTGTGAGCGCGTTGGGTATGGCGGCAAGTTGGGCAAAGAATTATTCGACACAATTGAAAAATTCGCCGATTACGCGTTTAACAAGTCACACAGCTTTGGCTATGGGCTCATCACCTATCAAACCGCTTACCTGAAGGCCAACTACCCAGTCGAGTATCTCGCGTGTCTCTTAACTTCCGTCAAGAGTTCACTCGACAAAGCGGGTCTATATCTGGCGGACTGTCGTGCAAACGGCGTGAAAGTTCTCACTCCGGATGTGAATAAGTCGCAGCTCAACTTCGCCACCACGGCAGGAGATGATGGTTCGCGTCAGATCACGTTCGGGCTTAGTGCAATCCGCAACGTGGGCGAGGTTCTGGTCAAGCAGCTCATCGAGGAACGCAACACAAACGGACCCTTCGCATCGTTTTATGACTTTGCGTTCCGCGTTCCAGAACAAGTTCTGAATCGTCGCGCTCTTGAATCACTGATTAAGGCCGGAGCATTCGATTCTCTCGGTCACCCACGGCGTGGGTTGTTGATGGTATTTGAGTCAATTGTTGATGCCGCAATAACCAAACGCCGCGAGCGCGACCAGGGCATCATGAGCCTGTTTGATTCAGTTGATTCCGATGCGCCAGGTCCGGATGTGGAAATTGCGATCCCCGAAATGGAAT
>CAIYHK010000091.1 GCA_903925985.1 uncultured Actinomycetes bacterium | reverse complement strand
GTGTTATTCGCTTGGAATCACGAATGCCGATCCGGTCTCACTCGGGCTTTTGGTTGAGCGTTTCTTGTCTCCAGAACGCGATGGCCCTCCAGATATTGATGTGGACATCGAAAGTGCGCGTCGTGAAGAGGCAATCCAATACGTTTTCAATCGATACGGACGCCATCATGCAGCTCAAGTGGCAAATGTGATCACTTATCGATCAAAGTCGGCCGTACGTGATGTGTTGAAAGCGGTGGGGGATGAGCATGCAGGTAATCATCCCGACATTGTCAATGAAATGATCAGTCAAATCGCTGACTCCCCACGACATCTCGGTATTCATTCCGGTGGCATGGTGATCTGTGATCGCCCGGTGATCGAGGTGTGCCCTGTGGAGTGGGCACGCATGCGTAATCGCAGTGTCTTGCAGTGGGACAAAGATGATTGCGCTGCTGCTGGCCTCGTGAAATTTGATCTTCTGGGGCTCGGTATGTTGACCGCGCTGCACAAGGTGGTTGATCTGGTGCGTGATAACCATGGAGTGGAGGTTGATCTAGCAACCATTCCTCAAGACGACGAGGTGTATGCGATGTTGTGTCGCGCCGACACCGTTGGGGTCTTTCAAGTTGAGTCGCGAGCGCAGATGATCACACTTCCACGGTTGCGGCCGCGCCGCTTCTACGACATCGTGGTCGAAGTGGCCCTCATTAGGCCAGGACCCATCCAAGGTGGGTCAGTCCACCCCTACATCAGGCGACGCAACGGAGAAGAGCCAGTTACCTATCTGCATCCATTGCTGGAGAAGTCACTCGCCAAAACCCTCGGCGTGCCGTTGTTCCAAGAACAGTTGATGCAGATGGCAATCGATGTTGCGAACTTCACACCAAATGAAGCAGACCTATTACGGCAAGCGATGGGGTCAAAGCGTTCCACTGCTCGCATGGAAGCTATCAAGCAACGCCTTTATGAGGGAATGTACGAAAACGGTGTGAGCAAAGAAGTGGCCGATGAGATCTTCAACAAGATGGCCGCTTTTGCCAACTACGGATTCCCTGAGAGTCACTCGGTGAGTTTTGCGTATCTGGTTTATGCATCAGCCTGGTTCAAGCGTTTTTATCCAGCGGCTTTCTGTGTGGCACTGCTCAATTCGCAGCCAATGGGGTTTTGGTCGCCACATTCCCTCGTGCAGGACGCCAAACGTCACGGCATTCAAATACGTCCTGTGGATGTGAACCGCTCTCGTGCAGTGGCTTCATTGGAGCCCTGTGATGAGTCGGTGGGTGGGTTTGCTGTGCGCATTGGTTTGGATTCCGTGCGTGGTGTGGGCACTGAACTCGCACAGTTGATCGCTTCCGCTGCTCCTTATCTGAATGCTGGAGATTTGCGCCATCGTGTCCCTGGTATCAATAAAACGCATCTCGAGAATCTGTCGGCTGCAAACGCATTCGCCAGCTGTGGTGTTGAGCGTCGCGAAGCAATCTGGCAAGCAGGCGTGATCGCAAAAGTTGATCCTGCACATTTGCCGGGCACGATGTTGGGTGCTGAAACTCCAGATTTGCCCGAGATGAATGCAATGGAAAAAGTAATCGCCGATCTCTCCTACACAGGTGTTTCACCAGATGTGCACCCGATTGCTCTCGTGCGTGAATATCTGGACACCGTTGGGGTGTTGCGTTCAGTTGATCTGCATTCGGTGCGCAGTGGTTCGCGCGTGATTGTCGGTGGAATTGTTACGCATCGTCAACGCCCGGCCACAGCAAAGGGCACAACTTTCATCAACCTCGAAGACGAAACTGGACTCATAAATATTCTGTGTTCGCGCGGGTGCTGGAAGCGTTTTCAAGATGTAGCAGTTGGTGCCACGGCGATGATCGTGCGCGGCAGGCTTGAATCAGTCAAAGGCGCAATCAATGTGATTGCTGAACACCTTGAACACATGCCCGTCGCGATGGTCAATGCCAGTCGCGACTTCCATTAGCTATTCGTTGGGCTTGTCATTCAGGCCATCGTTGAACGACCTGTAGACCTCGTAGATCTCCTTGCACTTCTCGCAGAGGGGAAGTTGCTTTGGATCACGCGACGGAATCCAAACATGACCGCAAAGTGCTTCGAGTTGAGTGCCATAAATGCGAGCCTCAAGTACTTTGGCTGCAGCTGATTCACCGGGTTCGGTTTTCACAATGTGGGCCACCGTGGGTTCACCCGTTTCGGGTGTGATCTCTGACTCGGCTTCAAGGACTGTGCCGTGGCTGGGGTGCAGTTCGGTGCCCATGCCCACAAGTATTCCAGCCAGGCGTATGCTGAGAACATGCCGACTTATGAATACAAGTGCCGCGACTGCGGAACCACATTTGAGGCTCGTCGTTCAATGGCTGAAGCTAATGCCCCAATTGACTGTCCAGACGGCCACAAAGATGCCATTCGCATGCTTTCGGTCTTCGCGAGTGTCAATGCTGGAGGCTCAGCCAAGAGCGCCCCGGCTCCCGCTCCTCGCCCCGCAGGTGGTTGCGGCGGTGGCTGTGCTTGCCACTGAAATTCAGTAGGACTGCGCTGCGCCAGCTAGGCACAGCACGAACGCCACGCCAATAACCAGTGCTGGAACAAGAATCGAAACAACCTTTGCTTGTTCGCGGGTCATGTCCCAACGTAAGCGTGTGACGGCTGCATTTGGTGCGTAAAGCGCCCAACCACAAACAAAGCCGGCAAGCATGCCGCCAATGTGGCCGCCTATCGAAATTCCTGGAATTGCAAATGTGATCACAAGATTGATTACAAGGGTCATCCCTAAACCCGTGCGCCACGGATTCACACCACTCAGCTTGAGCGCAACCACTGCAGTTGCCATCAGGCCAAACACGGCTCCTGACGCACCGCCCGAAAAACTGGTTGGGTCAAGCAACAATGCGCCAGCAGCTCCACCGAAGAGGGAAGCAACGTAAACCAACAAGTACCGACCACGACCCACGCCAGTTTCAAGAATTGATCCAAGCTGGAACAAAAGAAACATGTTCATGCCGATGTGCAGTAACCCAAAGTGGAGAAATCCGCTTGTGATGATGCGGTACCACTCGCCGTTGTCAACCAACGGACCAAAAAGAGCAATGTCTCGCGCTCTGGGGCCGACTCCAGAGCCGGTGGCGTAATCAAAATCTCCTGCAAGCACCCAAAAGAAAACTGCAATGTTGAGTGCGATCAGAATCTTGGTCACCAAAATTGGTTGTGCTGCATTCCAAAACGTCACGCGTTCGCGGGTGCTGGGGGCGGCTGCGCGCCGGCAGTCAACGCAAAGTGAGCCAACCGATGCTTGCTCGAGGCAGTTGGCACAGTACGGGTTGGCACAACGCGTGCATAGTCGACCCGTTTCGCGATCTGGGTGCTTAGTGCAGCGTGGAAGTGGAGGGGGAGGGAGATCCATCACTTACCCGGGTCGCGCTCAGCCTCTTCGCGATTGGCCAGATACCACTCGATTGTGTTGCGTAGCCCTTCTTCGAAAGACATCTTGGCTTTCCAGCCAAGAGTGCTTGCCGCAAAAGACGCATCAACGCGTCGCCGTGGTTGGCCATCGGGTTTCGTTGAGTCCCAGACAAGATCGCCAGTAAAGCCAACGAGTCGTGCCACGGTCTCGACAGTTTCCTTGATGGTGATCTCATGATCATTACCAAGATTGATTGGCTCGTGACCCTCGTGGATTTCGGCAGCACGCACGATTGCGTCGGCAGCGTCGTGCACATACAGATACTCACGACTCGCGCTTCCTGTGCCCCAGACATCGATTGTGCGGGCACCAGACTCTTTAGCCTCAACACACTTCTTGATCAACGCAGGAATCACATGTGAGACCGATGGATGGAACTTGTCACCTGGGCCATAAAGGTTGGTGGGGATCAGATAAGCGAAGCGCTGGCCATATTGCTGCGCATTTACTTGAGCATGAATGAGGTGCGCTTTCTTGGCGATGCCGTAAGGGGCGTTTGTCTCCTCGGGGTAGCCATCCCACAACGACTTTTCATTAAAGGGCACTGGGGTGAATTTTGGATAAGAACACACCGTTCCCAAGAGCACAGTTTTTTCCACGCCGGTGGCTCGTGCGGCCTCGATCACGTAAGTACCCATTAGGAGATTGTCGAGATACAACGGAGCGGGTGCTACTTGGTTGTAGCCGATACCTCCCACGCGCGCCGCAAGGTGAATCACATGACTTGGCTTTATCTGTGCGAAGTATTTCTCAGCCGAGCCAACTTTGGTGAGGTCTACTTCGGCGCTTCTAGGTGAATGCACAATTGCGCCTTCAGCGGTCAATTTTTCAACCACCACGCGACCCAAGAAGCCTGCACCGCCGGTGACAATTACCTTGCGCGCCTTCCAGAATCCTGGCGCTGTCTGGATGGGTGCCGAGACGCCGCCGTTACTCATGCCCCTAATCGTAGAACCGTAACGACCAAAATGTAGGGGTGTCTGGTCCTAAGCCATATATGAACTCCGCCAGTGGGCGAGTAGAAGTGGCTGTGAACCTCTTGTGGTGTGTCCCTGGCCAGGTTGGCGGCAGCGAGGAGTACTTGGTTCGTCAGTTGCTCGGGATGAATGAGACCGATCACGGTTTTGATATCACGCTCTTTGCGGGCAACGGATTTAGTCACGCTCATCCCGAGCTTGCGGCGATCTACAAGATTGTGGAGACCCCCGAGACCATGGAAAGTCGTCCAACCCGGGTGGCGATGGAGAACACGTGGCTTTATGCGAAAACTCGCACCCATGCACTTGTTCATCATGGTGGAGGAACACTTCCGGCACTTGCGAATGCGCACTCGGTGTTAACCGTGCATGACCTTCAGTTCCTCAGTTATCCCCAATATCAATCGAAGTTAAAACTGCGATATCTAAAAGCCACGGTTCCAAACTCAATCAAGCGTGCATCGGTAGTGGCTGTGCCAAGTGAATACGTTCGCCAAACCGTCATCAGTGCCACTGGTGTTGATTCGGGAAAAGTGATGGTTGTACCTCATGGGATGGAGCCATCAATCGGGGTCGACGCCACACCCGAAGATGTGTTGCGTCGCAAGTACGGACTCGGGGATGGTCCGGTGCTCGTGTACCCGGGCATCACGCATCCGCATAAGAATCACATTTTCTTGTTGGAACTCATGGCCACCAAATGGAACCATCCAGACCTGAAGATTGTGTTCGCTGGCGGCAAGGGACTCGCTGACGAAGAAGTCACCGCTGCAATCGCACGCTTGAATCTCAGCGACCGCGTGATACGCCCTGGCCGAGTTAACGCCACCGACCGAGATGGTCTCATCAAGATGGCTCTTGGCGTGGTTTTCCCGAGTGAATACGAAGGCTTTGGTGCACCCGTGATCGAGGCAATGGCCCTTGGTGCGCCCGTGGCGTGTAGCGACCGTGCGAGCCTTCCCGAAGTGGCTGGTGATGCCGGGATTGTTCGCCCACTCAATCTCGAGGCTTGGTCCGATATTCCGTTGCTGATGGAAGCGCGCCGCGAGGCATTGGTGGCCAAAGGCTATGAGCGCGCTCAACAGTTCACGAGCCGAGTGTCAGGTGATGCGATTTTGGCTGTGTATGAAAAGTGCTTGAGTCGATGAAGAGCAGACGCATCCTCGTGTTGTGCCCGCACTTTGCTCCGGACACTGCGCCAACAGGATTGATATACACGCGACTCGTTGCTGAACTTGTTGAAGCAGGTTTTGAAGTTCGAGTAGTCACGGCGTTGCCTTGGTATCGAAACCATCGGATCGAAGAAGGCTGGCGTGGTCGCCTATGGCGCACCGAGCAGACCCCTTGGGGCTGCATCACCCGCGTGACTCCGTTTCCAGGAAAGAGCAAGAGAAACATCTTCCGCCGAGCTGCAGGCTTTATTGGTTTCACAGCACTTGTCGGTTTTCGGGGACTATTCAGCGGTGGTGTGGGGAAACTCCACGCAGTAATTGCAATGTCACCACCACTCACACTTGGGCTCACGGGTCGCTTCATTGCATCGGTGCGCCGCGCACCGCTGATTTTCAACATTCAAGACGTCTTCCCGGATGCAGCCATTGCAACAGGCAAGATCAGCGGGCGACGCCTGATTGGCTTCACGAAGTGGCTAGAAAAACTGAGTTATCGAATGAGTCACGCCATTGTCTTGTTGTCGCAGGACATGAAAGCAAATGTCGCTGGCAAAGTTGAAGTAGGTACGCGAACGAGACTCCATGTGATTCCAAACTTTGTTGATACGAAAGTGGTCACCCCTCAAAACAGAATGACTCCGTATCGGTACGAGCTTGGGCTCGGCGATGGGCCCGTTGTCATGTATGCGGGGAATCTCGGTTTTTCACAATCAACTCACTTACTCATCGAGGCTGCCAAGAGAATGCCTGGTGTTTCTTTTTTGATCAATGGTGAGGGTTCAACACGTGAGGAACTCGTTGCTTCGGCGGTCGGATTACGAAACGTATTTTTTGGAGCATTCCAACCCCAGGAACGTTTAGCTGAAGTGCTCGCCACTGGCGACATTCATGTGGTTCCACTGCGTGGTGGTCTCGGCAATGTGAGCGTGCCTTCCAAGACGTATTCGATCCTCGCCGCTGGTCGCCCTCTCGTGGCGTCAATAGATGCGG
>CAIYHK010000090.1 GCA_903925985.1 uncultured Actinomycetes bacterium | reverse complement strand
TGCCGTTGGTGTCACCACATCTGAGTTCTTCCTCATCAACGCAGCTACTTATCTGTTCGTAGTATTTGCACTCGCCCAGATCACTATTCCACCGGTGGTGCGCCACAACATGGAAGAGGGTTGGCGTCAATTCACATCCGGAATCAGGATTGCTCGCGCACGACCCGCCCTCACTCGCCTGCTACTGACCATGTGCTCGTTTGCCTTGATATCACTGCCCTACGTGGGGTTGTTTCCTGCAGTGGCCCGCAACAACTTCGGCATCGATGAGAGCACATCGCTGTATCGGTGGTTGTATGCCACTTGGGCTTTTGGCGCATTCGCTGGCGGACTCTCTTTGGGAACGATTTTTGTCGGCTACGACAAGCGCAAACTCATACGTGCAGGCTTCGCACTATTCGCAATCGCGATGGTGAGTTTTGCAATGTCGCGCTCTGCGTTACCAGCGTTCATCACTGGCGCCGTGCTTGGATTTGCTTACTTTTTGACTACAACTTCAATGAATACCGTGCTCCAGAGTCGGCTTGAGAGTTCCGTGCGCGGTCGCGTTATGTCACTCTGGTTCCTAGCATTCGGTGGCACAATTCCAATCGGCAACTTGATTTTTGGCCCGGTCATTGACCAATTCGGTGCCCGATCAATGTTGCTCATCAGCGCCGTGTGGTCACTTGTGTTGTTTTGGTGGTGCAACCTCGTGAAAGTTGACGAGAAGTTTCCTAAGGGAATGGAACTCCCAGAGTACTAACCACGTGCCAGCAACGCTTGAACTACTCGCTCTGTTTTTGCTGCTCGTGATCCTTTGACTAGAACCGCTGTGCCTGCCCCGTGTGCACGAACTGCCGCTACTGCTTTAGCAACGTCCACAGATTCACATGGGTAGGGAGAGTCTTCGAGTGCCAACACTGTGATTCCCAGTTCGACACATGCTGCGACGATTGCTTTATGTTCCCGTTCTGAATCGGATATCTCAGCCATCGTTCCTAATACCGCAATGCGGTTCTGTGCTGAAACATCTGCGAGTGTTCGAATCGCTGCGATCATCGATGATGGATTGGCGTTGTACGAGTCATCCAACAAAGTGCAGCCATTGTCGAGATGATGAACTTCCATCCGGCCATTTACTGCTGCGAACTCTCCGAGATGAGCAGCGACCATGGATACATCACATCCAAGCGACCCCGCTACTGCTACCGCGGCTGCGGCATCAACCGCAATGTGTACGCCCGGCACCCGCATCGACAACGCTCCCGCACCCCACGGAGTCCTTACAGTCGCCGACACGCAGCCAGTAGGCCCGATGTCCATCGCTTCGAGGTACACATCGGCACCTGGTGAGGTGCCAAATGTCAAAACGCTTCCAGCAGCAAGCCGTTTCATCGCGAGGACGCGTTCATCATCTGCGTTTAGAACTGCCAAGCTGTTCGCAGACAGCGATTCGATCAGTTCACCCTTGGCTTTTGCTACACCTTCAATGCCACCGACTCGCTCGCTATGGGCAGATGCAACAGCGGTCACAACTCCAATCGTGGGCCCAGCAATACGGCACAGCCGGGCGATTTCACCAAAACCTCGCATACCCATCTCAAGCACCATCACATCTGCATCTGCAGGTGCACGAAGAATTGAGACGGGCACCCCAAGGTCGTTATTGAACGATGCTTCACTCGCATGAACCAGCATCGAAGAGCCAACGGCAATTCGAACTAATTCCTTAGTTGTGGTTTTACCGACAGAACCCGTGATTCCAATTACGGGTCCTTCAAAATTCGCGCGGGCACTGGCAGCGATGGAACCCAGAGCCGTGACGGTGTCATCAGCTGCAATCATCGGGACCGCTATTGACTCGCCAACTCGTTCAGCCCACGACGCGCTAACCAGACACGCAGCGGCTCCTAACTGCCGCGCCTGGTCCACAAAATCATGACCGTCACGTACCCCATTGACGGCAATGAACATCTCTCTAGGCCTGATTTCACGCGAGTCAAAGGAGGCTCCTTCAATATCGGTATCGGCACCTATTAGTGACCCTGCGCACATTTCAGCTGCCCATTTGGCCGAGAATCGCATCGCCAAGACCTTACTGAGAACTACCGTTCTCATGATGGCAGTCGTTCCTAACTCCCCGATTCACTTGGTGATTCTCTTTGGAGGCCAGTCCGCCGAGCACGACGTGAGTTGCGTCACCGCTGC
>CAIYHK010000089.1 GCA_903925985.1 uncultured Actinomycetes bacterium | reverse complement strand
GTCGGACACAAACTCTTCACTTTTAGGTCACCGTAAAATCCCACGTTGCGACCCCGCGTTCAGACAAGATTGAGCCGTGACCGACCTGCTTCGTGCTTCGTCCACTGACAACTTCGATCGGACTCTCGGCACATCAAGAACTCAGATCGTGCTCGACACTTCAGTGCTTGTAGCCGACCCGAATTGTCTCCACGCCTATGCCGATTCCGACATCGTCATTCCACTCATCGTGATTGAAGAACTCGATGGTTTAAAAACGCGACCCGATGATGCGGGACGCGCTGCGCGTGCCGCATTGCGTGCAATTGAAGATCTCCGAAATTCGGCGGGGGGATCAATGGCTGCACCAGTTCCGGTTGGCACCAACGGAGGCACAGTTCGAATCGAGTTGAACGGTGTCCAAAAGCACATCCTCATTGAACATTCAATGGACCCCGATAAGCCGGACAACCGAATAATCGGAGCAGCGCTCGGCCAGGCCATTTCGGCGCCAACCACGCTGGTATCAAACGATGCCGCTTTGCGCATCAAGGCAGCGCACCTCGGCCTAACTGCGGTCACCCACTTCCCGATCGGTCGCACAATCGAGACTCGCTCCATGGGGTGGACCACCATCGAAGTTGAGCCTGGATCAATTGATGAGTTGTACGCAGCTGGAGGAATCGAAGCCGCGGGAATACCCGACGGCGCCAACCTCTTGGAAAACGAATTTGCTGTGTTGCGTTGCGGCTCGCAAAGCGCGCTGTCGCGTCGCGTTGGCTCCGAACTGACACTTCTGCAGTCCGGTCAGGCCGAACCATGGGGTCTGCGGCCTCGTTCGAAAGAACAGCGATTCGCTCTTGAATTACTGATGGATCCAAGCGTGAGTGTGGTTGCTCTCGACGGCAGTGCGGGCACCGGCAAGACCGTGATGGCCATCGCCGCTGGCCTCGAGCAAGTAGTTGAGCAACGCCACTACGAACGGCTTGCGGTTTACCGGCCACTCGTTCCAGTCGGTCGTGCTGAGGTCGGCTTTCTGCCGGGAGGCCTTGACGAGAAACTCGATCCATGGATGTCAGCCATCCATGATGCAATCGTTGCCCTTACCGATCAGCGCCTAAGCCAAGACGCGCGTCGATTGATTGACGAGCTAATCGCAAGAGGTCAACTTTCGTTGGAGTCGGTGACCTTCTTGCGCGGGCGATCCCTACATCGCCAAATCGTCGTGGTGGATGAAGCCCAAAACCTCGAGCCCACAACGCTGAAGACGATCCTCACCCGGATCGGTGAAGGAACCAAAGTGATCTTCACTGGCGACACGAGCCAGATTGATGCCCCCTACCTGGGCGAATCCAATAACGCGCTTGCCGTTCTGATTCAGGCATTCGCCAACCAGACATGTTTTGGCCACATCACACTCACTTCCTGTGAGCGTTCGGAAGTGGCGAGCCTTGCAGCTGAACTGCTCTGAAACAAGACTGAAACACCGCAGCTCTAGTTTGTAATTTATGAAGTCATCGGACGGCGCAACACCGCCACACATACCTACATCAAATCTGGGATATGCAGTTATCGATCTCGAGACCACGGGTCTTAATCCAAATGCTGAGCACATTCTTGAGATTGCGGTGGTGCAACTAAACGCAAGTGCCGAAATTGAGCACGAATGGTCCACCTTGGTTCGCCAACCCGTAGGGCGACACATAGGTGCGAAACAAATCCATGGCTTGAATTGGTTTTCACTACGCAGCGGAGTGTCACTCAAAGAGGCACTGCAGCACACGGCTCAACTGATCGAAGGGCGAATCATGGTTGCCCACAATGCGAAGTTTGACTACGGCTTTCTCGATGCTGCTTCGCGACGATGTGGTGTCGTACTTCCCATCAACGGTCCTTTGTGCACCCTCGATCTCGCACGTGCAACCACAAATTCGCAGTCCCGAAAAATGGCAAGCGAGCGAAGTTCCCCGGCGATGTCGAGTGGGCGCACAAGCAACAAACTCGCGGTGGTGTGTGAGCGCTATGGAGTCCCGTTTGAGTCACAACACAGGGCCCTCCAGGATGCACGGGCTTGCGCTGAAATACTGCCGCTACTGCTTGCAGATCTTGGTCTCAGCCATGGCACCGATTTCTTGGCCGGCAACCACCGTTAAACACCTAGCTCGTGTAGCGAGCGAGAATCGACGACGAAGTGGATTCACGCAACTTCTGCCATTTGCGCGGCGATACAACCTTGGTATCGGGCCCAAGGCGCACAAGGAGTCGACCAAGCCAATGCTCACTGGTTGCAAACAGCGTCACCCTGATCGAACCATCCTGGTTCTTCTCCACCGATTCCGTGGGATAGTTGTCAAGCATCCACGAGTCCGATGCATTGATATCGAGTGTTACCAGGGTCAGTGATTCATTTCCAGAAGTGAAGAACTTGCCCGCAGCCGCAAGTGATTTGAGTAACTTGCCGCGTTTGCCAGTGCGCTTTG
>CAIYHK010000088.1 GCA_903925985.1 uncultured Actinomycetes bacterium | reverse complement strand
GTTGACCAGATACTCGCGTTCTTGCCCGACAGCACTGACGAACTTCCGGAGCCGTTTCCAACCTCAGATCCCCGTGACCGGCAAACACCTGAAGCTGGTGAACTCATTCCGGAATCTTCCACGGGTTCCTACGATGTTCGACACGTGATCGAATCAATAGTCGATGACGGTAATTATCTCGAGTTGAAACCCCGGTGGGCGGCAAATGTTGTTACCGCTTTCGCCACGATGGGCGGGCGGACTGTGGGGATTGTTGCCAATCAGCCGATGGTCCTCGCGGGCACACTGGACATTCCAGCATCACAAAAGGCCGCACGATTCGTAACTCTTTGTGATGCGTTCAACATCTCGATCATCACCTTGGTTGATACTCCCGGCTTTTACCCGGGCAAGGATCTCGAATGGCGTGGAATGATCCGTCACGGCGCCCAACTCGTATTTGCGTACGGTCGCGCAACCGTGCCGCGAATCTGTGTGATCCTTCGCAAAAGCTACGGGGGCGCCTACATCGTCATGGATTCCAAGCGCATGGGTAACGACCTCTGCTTGGCGTGGCCGTGGGCAGAGTTGGCCGTGATGGGAGCCGGGCAGGCTTCGGCGATCCTCCAACGCAAAGCCACCGACGAAGAAAAAGCCGAGTTTGAGGCCGACTATGCCGAGCGCTTACTAAATCCTTATGTTGCCGCCGAATGTGGCTTAGTTGATTCAGTGGTTACACCCGCTGAGACCCGAAGCGAGATTGTCGCTGCACTGGAGATGCTCGCCGATAAACGTGAAAAGCTCATCAAGCGCAAGCACGACAACTCGCCACTTTGACCGTTCTGTCCTGCCTTTTGGTTGCCGCAAACGTCGTTTAACAATTCGTATGTGAAGCCGTATAACCTGAACCTCGGGGGGAGGAAGCCCTCCATAAGCACATAAGGGGTTCTCGGTGGCTGAAACCATCACCATCATCGATGACCGCACCGGTAAGCAGGTAACAGTCCCGCTCACCGACGGTTCATTTCCTTCAACCGCACTTCGCGAACTTGACGCGGATCTGCGTGTTTACGATCCGGCATATCTATCAACTGCCGCTTGCAAGTCTGCCATCACCTATCTCGACGGTGACGCTGGAGTTCTTCGGTACCGCGGGTACCCAATTGAGCAACTTGCCGAGAAGTCAACATTCCTTGAGGTTGCCTACTTGTTGCTAAACGGCGACCTACCAACTGCAGCCGAGCTCCAAGAGTGGACCTACGACGTAACTCACCACACGTACATTCACGAGAATATGCGTAAGCGGTTTGTTGATGGTTTCCATTACGACGCACACCCAATGGGAATGTTCGTGTCTGCAGCAGCCGCGCTCGGCACTTTCTATCCCGATGCCAAGGAGATCTTCGACAAGAAGAACCTTGACCGCCAGATACTGCGACTAGTAGCCAAAATGCCCACTCTTGCGGCAATGTGTTATCGATTCAGCACTGGTCTGCCCTTCGTGCTCCCAAATAACTCACTCACCTACTCCGAAAACTTCTTGAACATGATGTTCAAGATTGGTGATGACTCACATGTCAACCCGGTGTTGGCCAAAGCAATGGACGTGTTGTTCATTCTTCACGCTGATCACGAGCAGAACTGTGGCACCACTGCGATGCGCGTGGTGGCATCTTCGAATGCTGATCCATACTCAGCCACCGCCGCAGCGGCATCTGCTCTGTATGGACCATTGCACGGTGGAGCCAACGAAGCTGTTGTGCGAATGCTTGAGGAGATCAAGACCCTCGACAATGTTCCAGCATTTATTCAGAGCGTTAAAGACGGCAACGAGAAGCTGATGGGCTTTGGTCACCGGGTGTACAAGAATTACGACCCACGCGCCAAGATCATCAAAAAGACTGCGTACGACGTTTTCGAAGTAACTGGCAAGAACCCGTTGCTCGACGTGGCACTGAAACTCGAGGAGGTTGCTCTCCAAGACGAGTACTTCGTGAAGCGCAAGCTCTATCCCAATGTGGACTTCTACTCGGGCCTCATCTACCAGGCACTTGGGTTCCCAGTGGATATGTTCACCGTGCTGTTCGCGATTCCACGCACCGCAGGTTGGCTTGCGCACTTCAGTGAGCTACTCGGGGACAAGGAACAAAAGATCAGCCGTCCACGCCAGGTGTACACAGGCGCTGCTGAGCGCAACTATGTGCCAATGGCGCAACGCGCCTAGCGATACAGCGCAACGCGCCTAGTAATACAGCGCAGCGCGCCTAGTAACACTCTCCGTACCTTGCGCTAGGTCCTTTCCGTTTATGGTTTAGGGCACGGACAATTGGAACGGGGGGGACCGATGGCCACAGGAGTACTTGAAGGCATTCGTGTAGTTGAACTTGCCGAAGGTTTGGCAGGGCCACTTGCCGGACGCTTGTTGGCAGAATCCGGTGCTGAAGTGATCAAGGTTGAATCGCCCGAAGGCGATCGCGCGCGCAGTGCTGCAGGATTTGCCACCTGGAACCGCAGCAAGCGCAGCGTTGTGCTTGACATCACATCGAAGTCAGGCCTCGAGCAACTAGGTGCACTATTGCAAGATGCCGATGTACTGATTCATTCGTTCACACCCGCACAGGCCGCGGGTCTTGGACTCGATGATGCATCGTTAACCGCGAAGTACCCGGAACTCGTTGTCAGCGGGATTGCTGGGTATCCACAGCGCCATGACGACCGGGATCGTGTCGCAGAGGACACGCTCGTAATGGCACGAATGGGTTTGATGGATGAGCAGCGCGGTTACCGCGATGGTCCGATCTACCTACGCATTCCATTGGGCAGTTGGGGCGCCGTGTACCTCGCCACAATCGGCATCCTTTCGCGCCTCATCCATCGCGGCAAGGTTGGTCGTGGTGGTGTAGCCAATACGAGTTTGTTCCAGGGTGCATTAATTCCAATGACCATGCACTGGGCCACTGCAGAAACACCTTCGCCGTCTTTCGCCATGGGTCTCCCAAAGGATGGCACCGCAACGCTTTTTGAATGTGCCGACGGCGTATGGATTCACCTCATGGGCGTACCCGACAACGTGCCGATGATGAAGAAGTGTTTCGAAGAATTCGGACCAGAAAAAATTGCGGAATACAACGCAACCTTTAAATCATCGATGGCTTATCCAAATTCAGGTGCGAACCGTGCGGCCATGAAGTTGTATTCGAGCAAAGACTGGCTGAACGAATTCTGGACCCATGATGTGCCAGCTCAAGCAGCGATGCCAATGGGAGAAATCTTCTTTGACGAGCAGGCGCGAATCAATGGCTACGTGATCGATGTCGAAGATCCACAATTCGGCAAGACCCAACAAGCCGGCATTCCGTACATGACCGAGCCCGCACCAAAGGTCACCTCGGCCGCTCCCCGACTCAACGAACACGCGGGTGGAACTTGGTCAAACAAACCTCGTGCAAAAAACTCGAAGTCTGCAGGGGGTAATGCTCCTCTAGCTGGTCTCAAGGTTCTTGACTTTGGCAACTTCCTCGCTGGGCCACTTGCCCCGATGTTGATGGCTGATCTTGGTGCCGACGTAATCAAGCTTGAAACCACAACTGGTGACCAGATGCGTTTTGTTGAGCGAGTGTTTGCAGGTTGCCAGCGTGGCAAACGAGACATCGCAGTGGATCTAAAGAAGCCCGAATCGCGAGAGATTCTTGAGCGCATAGTGAAGTGGGCCGATGTGGTTCACCACAACATCCGCATGCCAGCAGCGATCAAACTCGGCATTGATGAACCCACCCTTCGCAAAATCAATCCCACAATGGTTTATTGCCACACATCGTCATACGGTCCAATTGGTCCACGCAAGGACTGGCCCGGATATGACCAGCTGTTCCAATCATCATGTGGTTGGGAATACGAAGGTGCTGGTGAAGGCAATCAGCCAATGTGGCATCGATTCGGAATGATGGATCACCAGTGCGCGATGGCCTCAGTTGTCGCCACATTGCTTGGTGTGATGCGCCGCGATGAAACCGGAGAAGGACAAACCGTCTCTGCTTCTTTGCTCGGGGCTGCATTGCTAACTACAAGTGAGACCCTCGTGTTGCCGGATGGGAAGTTGGCCCCTTATCCGCGTCTTGATAATCGTCAGACCGGCGTATCACCAACAGACCGCATCTACCAACTGAGTGATGGGTGGATTGCCGTAGTTGCCCGCACCACCGATCAGATGGATGCGCTTTGTCGTGTTGCTGGCGTGACCACACTCGAGGCAGTGGAAGCCACATTCATCGGACGCACTTGTGCTTCGACACTTACTGAACTGGAAAAAGCAGGAGTTCCCTGCGAACCCGTTCGTCTTGATCAAACTCAAGAGTTCCTATTCGGAAACGCGACAACGTCGGCGGGCCTTGTGGCTTCCTATGACCATCTCGCATACGGCGCGATGCGACAGGTTGGTGGGCTGTGGGACTTCGGCGACCTAGATCTCAAACTTGACACACCACCACCAGTACTTGGCCAGAACAGTGCTGCGATTCTGCGTGAGCTCGGCTTTGATGAGTCCAGCATCAAGGGCTTCGCCGAATCGGGTGCTGTGGTTGCTGCTGACCTAGCCTGAGTCAGTTCGAATTCACACCAAACGGGGGAACACATGGAAGTTAAAGGTTCAGTAGCAATTGTCGCTGGAGGCGCATCTGGCATGGCAAAGGCCACCGCAGAACAACTCGCGGCAGAAGGTGCAACGGTTGCGATTCTCGACCTGCCGTCATCAAAGGGAGCCGAAGTTGCCAAGGAAATTGGTGGCACATTCCATGCCCTTGATGCTCTTGACTATGCAGCGGCCGAGCAGACAATCAACGACGTAGTCGCACAACATGGCGCGTTGCATATTGCGGTCAACACAATTGGTGGTGGTGGCGGCATGCCAATGCGCACCGTTGGCAAAGATGGTGCTTACCCGCTTGACAACTTCCAGCGCTACATCGATCTCAATCTCGTAGCCACTTTCAACCTCAACCGCATACAGGCGTTGCATATGTCGCGCAATGAACCAAACGCCGATGGTGAGCGTGGTGTCATCATCGACACCGCATCAATTGCTGCGTTTGAAGGCCAGATTGGTCAGGTTGCGTATTCTGCCGCCAAGGCCGGCATCGTGGGCATGGTGTTCACAATGGCCCGCGACCTCGGCAACATTGGAG
>CAIYHK010000087.1 GCA_903925985.1 uncultured Actinomycetes bacterium | reverse complement strand
GTCGCTTTGAGACTTATCTGATTGATCAGATAAGCGATGAAGCGTCTTTCCTTGAGATGCTCGACATTTTGAATGAGCGTCTGATCACCGAGGGTCGCGAGCCTGTCACATTCGACCATGACTGCCGTGAAGGCATCTGTGGAACGTGTTCATTGATGATTAACGGTCAAGCACATGGACCGCAAAAGTCAACCGCCACTTGCCAGTTGCACATGCGCAAGTTTCAAAGTGGTGACCAGATTGTGATCGAGCCTTGGAGAGCGTCTGCTTTTCCAATCATCAAGGACTTGATGGTCAATCGCTCGGCTTTTGACCGCATCATTGAAGCTGGTGGGTTCATCACCGCTCCAACTGGTGGAGCACCAGATGCGAACCTCATTCCAATTCCGAAGCCCGTCTCTGATGCGGCAATGGACTCCGCCGAATGCATCGGCTGTGGTGCTTGTGTTGCTGCTTGCCCTAACGGAGCAGCAAATCTTTTCACTGCCGCGAAGATCTCTCACCTCAACTTGCTTCCGCAGGGACAGGCAGAGCGTTACTCGCGCGTTGAAGCGATGGTTGAAACCATGGATGATTACTTCGGATCCTGCACCAACCACGGTGAGTGTGAAGCTGCGTGCCCGAAGTCAATCTCTATTGATGTGATTGCCCTGATGAACAAGGACTATCGCAAGGCGAAGTTCAAAAACCGCAAGACCTCTGCACGCGCTGACTGATCGTTGCGCTCAGCGCACGACAAATTCGTAACTGTTCCGCACATCCACACCAGCACCGGTGAGGTGCAGGTCTAAGCGCGTATCACCAGCAGCAGAAATCACCAGCGCAATCGAACCAACTTTTGCGCACACATCTGCCTCGATGGCACCTTGCCACGCCCAAGAACGAGATCCACTGGACCAGGTCAGGGTGGCAGTCACCGTGGCTTCCGTTATTGCAATAGGTAGATCACTGACCACGTGAATGTCTGTAACAAACTCGGTACCAAGGACATGCTCACTTGGAGCATCCGCAGTGACGATCACTTCGGTGCAGGCAGCCCGCACTACCTCCACTGCGCGTTTTGGCACACGGTTGTGGTCATAGATGCCGTATCCAATGCATGGTTGCGCATCGGCCAACATGAGGAAACAGAATCCACCATTCGGTGAATACTTGATCTTGCGTAGTGCTTCAATGTGTTGCTTCAGAAGCTCCGCTTGGTACTCCTGAGTGGCGGTTGCCCACGATGCATAGTTGGGGTGTTCGGAAGCTGGCACAAAACGCTCGAATGCGTCACGCTGCATTCCAAAACGCTCTGACACGGTGTCCCAATCAAGCTGTGGCCACGACTTGATGTCGACAAATGGTGCATCAGTTGGCGCTGATTGGGCTCCGAATCCGGAGACAAATTTGGTCAACTTGGGCAGCCGTTCGGCGAGTGCGTTGATATCCCGATAACTTCCGTGGCGCCAACCAAAGCTGGCATTCATATCTGTGCCGTCGAGCTTTGGAAAGTGCGGCAAAACACCAGAGTGGGCAGTAACGGGACGCGAATCATCAGCGTCACTCAATGCTTTGCGCACCCATGCATCGAGCACGCTACGGGTCCATGTCGGCAGTTGCTGGTGCAATGGGTCTGGCTGGGTTGGCTGATTGTGAGCGCACCAAAGAACAATTGACGGGTGATGTGAGAGTTGGTCCACCATCGCGCGAGCTTGGCGCACCGCTTGGCGCCGCACACTGCGCGCATACGCCCCGTAGAGCGGCATGTCCTGCCACACCAGCATTCCAGCGGCATCGGCTGCATCGTAGAACTCCGGCCTCGCCACGTGCGCTAGGGGTCGCAGCAAATTCATTCCGAGCTTGCGTGCGAGTGTGACATCGTTAGCGATCATCTCAGGGCTGCAGTCGGCCATCCGCAGTGCCGTTGGCCCTACTGCGATACCTCGGGTGTACAGGCGTTCGCCATTGATTGTGAAGATCCAATTGTCGTGGGCCACTTGACGTAGCCCCGTGCGGCGCAAAATTGAATCACTTGCAACACCGTCCACCTGCACTTCAACTGCAATGTCAGTAAGCGCGGCTTCACCTAGTTGCCATGGCCACCAAAGACGTGGATTGTCGATGTCAATCGCCCAGTCAAGGGAGTTTGCTCCAGCAGCAAGTGTGTGTTCATCGGCGCGAACCAGAACACCGTCGACGAAAGTTCTTACCAGCGCACTACGTGAGGCGAGTGAGTCAAGCTCAGCATGAAGGCGCACGTGTGCCCGCGACTCACTTGCGTCTCTGCACAACACGCGAAGGTTTGCGATTCGAACTGGACCCGTGGAAAAGAGTTCAACCCCACGCCACAAACCGCCCATATTCCACAGCGGATCCAAGAAATCGTTTTGATCAAAGATGCCCGTGACATTGCGTTTTGATTTCTTGTCACTCGCACGTGGTGATGAAACCTCAACTGCGAGTACGTGGTCAGTGGCGAGTTTGCAGAGATCAGTGACATCAAAAGAATGCTCGACAAAGTAACCCTCTGGGTCGCCGATGTAAGCACCGTCAAGCCATGCATCACCCTGGTAGTAGATGCCGTCAAACTTGATCCAGCGACGCTCACCACTCAGCGGTTCGGACGCATTGAAGTGGTGGCGATAGAGAACAGGGCCGTTGGTGTCGGCGAACTCAGAATCTGAGCGCCAATGACCCGGTACATCAATGTTGGGCCAACCAGAATCGTCGACCTCAAGGCCGACGCCGGAGCGTCGCAGATGGTCGTCGGCAATTCGTGCCTTCCATTGACCATTAAGTGTCATTCTCATGTCCTAAGAAGGGTACTAAGCCTGTAAGTTTCTCAAATGAGCGCACAGAGATTCATGGCCGGCGACGAAGCACCTGAGGTCCCAAGTGATCTCCCACGCACTCTTGGCGCGCTGCGCGCTAGTGGGTGGGTTTCACGGCCGGTCAAAGAGGAAATCCGTACCAATGCAGTTATCCGAATTGCCGCGGGTGAACCCTTGTTTGCTGGTGTCCTTGGCTACGAAGACACCGTTATGCCGCAACTGGAGAATGCTCTCATCGCCGGCCACGACGTGGTGTTCCTCGGCGAGCGTGGTCAGGCCAAAACCAGAATGATCCGCTCCTTGGTGGGTCTGCTCGATGAGTGGATGCCGGTTATTGCTGGAAGCGAAATCAATGACGATCCATACAATCCAGTTTCGCGGTATGCGTTGAATCAGATTGCTGAGCACGGCGAGAACACCCCGATTGATTGGGTTCATTGCACCAAGCGTTACGGCGAAAAACTCGCCACCCCTGACACCGCAATCGCTGACCTCATCGGTGAAGTGGATCCAATCAAAGTTGCCGAAGGCCGTTATCTCTCTGACGAACTCACATTGCACTACGGGCTCGTACCGCGCACAAACCGAGGCATCTTTGCGATCAACGAACTTCCGGACCTTGCGGAGCGAATTCAAGTTGGCCTGCTGAATGTTCTTGAAGAACGCGATGTGCAAATTCGCGGTTACAAGATCCGATTGCCACTTGACGTGATTTTGATGGCCTCGGCCAACCCTGAGGACTACACAAATCGTGGTCGTTTGATCACCCCGCTTAAGGATCGTTTTGGAAGCCAGATCCGTACTCACTATCCACTTGAAGTTGCTACTGAGATTGGAATCATGCGCCAAGAGGCCCGTGAGTTGTCAATTGGCAGTGTCAAGGTGCACATGCCTGAGTACATGGAAGAAGTAATCGCTACCTTCAGTCAGCTTGCGCGACAAAGTAGTCATGTAAACCAGCGCAGCGGTGTTTCTGTGCGTCTCTCAGTTAGCAACTATGAAGTTCTTGGTGCGAATGCTGTTCGTCGTGCATTGCGGTTAGGCGAAAACGAAGTCACGCCACGAATCTGCGACCTTGATTCACTGGCTGCTTCTAGTAGCGGAAAGATCGAAGTTGAGTCGCTTGACGATCGTGGTGGTGACTCGGTACTAGAGCAGATTGTGCGAGCTGCGTGTCTTCAAGTGTTCAAATTGCGCGTCGATCAGACCACCTTGCCCGAAGTTGTCGCTGCGTTCGAAGAAGGAACAATTGCTCATACAGGTGAGGAAGTTTCATCTGCGGAACTGGCAAAACTGGTTGAGCAAGTTCCCGCACTGCGGACTGCCGTTACAAATCTCACAGCTGGAGTGGAGTCACCCTCTGCTGTTGCGGCAGCTGTCGAATTCATCCTCGAAGGCCTCCATCTTTCCAAGCGACTGAACAAGGATGCGCTTGGAACAAATGCGACCTATCGGGGCAAGGCGCGACCCGTCACCTGAATCTCAGAGTGCAAACGGCGTGCGAGTCCAGAGTTCGCCGGTGTCGTTTCTTGATACCGAATGCGGGTCGCCACTGAGAGCCACAACCTGAATCGGCTCTGGGAACCCGCGAAGATCCAATTCGGAATGTGGCTGCGCACTGACGCCGGCTGGAAGATCAACGGCTTGTTCTGTAGGGAGCAGGACTTCATCGCGACCCGCTGCGTCACAGATGCGCGCGGCCAGATTGACTGTGGTGCCGATGTAGTCGTCGCCCTCGAATAGAAGGGCATAGCCAGTAGAGATGCCAGCGCGCATGCTGAGGGGCTCACAGACGGCCGTAGCGCGGCGTTGGAGCTCAAGGGAAAAGACCACGGCGTCGTTGTGGTCCATGGCCACCACCATGCAGCCATCGCCGAGCCATTTGGCGATTCTGACCCCACGATCGCTGGCCACTTCGCGAGCAACCGCCCGAAACGCTGAAAGGACGTCGCCTGCGGCAAGGTCGCCTTTCTCTTCTGCGTATCTGGTGAAACCCGAAAGGTCGACGAAAACGAATGTTCTGGGGACGCGCATGTCCCTTTAAGGCTACGGCAGTAGCGTGCGGGTATGGGCAACCGATTCACATATTCCCGCTGGGATGGAACCCAAAAGGGCTTCGATGTGGACGCCGACTCGCTATTTGAGCAGATCAACGATGACCTGATCTATCACGGCGATGTGAATGCCGCCCTGCGCCGGCTCATGAACCAGGGATTCCGTGACCGCAATGGCGAGCAGGTCAAGGGACTCCAAGAGATGCTGAAGAAACTCCGCGAGCAGCGCAAGGAGAAGCTTGATCGTTTTGATCTCGGTGGAATCTACAACGAGATTGCTGAAGAGTTAAACGACATCGTTGACGAAGAACGTCTAGGAATCGAACAAGCGTTGCGAGATGCAAACAACTCTGACGACCCGCGTCGTCGCGACAATGCCGAAGCAGCTGCGATGGATCGAAACTTCCGCCTCGACACATTGCCCGACGATCTCGCAGGAAAAGTACGTGAACTGCAGTCTTATGACTTTGCGTCAAAAGATGCTCAGCAGCGGTTCGACAATCTGATGGATCGGCTCCGTGAGCAGTTGATGAAGCAGACCTTTGACAACGTCTCAGAATCAATGCAAAACATGACCCCTGAAGACATGCAGCGAATGAAAGAAATGATGGCTGCTCTCAACCAGATGATTGAAAAGCACAATCGTGGTGAGGATCCCGGCTTTGAAGAGTTCATGGAAAAGTACGGAGATTTCTTTCCGGATAATCCTCAGTCACTTGAAGAGCTACTCGAAAATCTTGCTCAACAAATGGCTGCTGCACAGCAGGTGTTCAATTCGATGACCCCCGAACAACGTGATCAGTTGCGTCAGCTTTCCGAGCAACTTCTCGGAGACATGGATCTCGCCAACGAGATGCAGCAGCTCTCGCAAAACATGCAAGCGATGTTTCCCCAGATGGGATGGGAGCAGGGTCGTGACTTCAACGGTTCTGAGCCAGCGAACTTCGATCAGGCAATGGATGCGATGAAAGAGATCTCTGATCTCGATGCGATGGAGCAAATGATGCGCCAAGCAAGCACCCCGTCGCAACTGGACGAGGTGGATCTTGACCGTGTTCGCGATTTGCTCGGCGACGATGCTGCAGCATCGCTTGAGCGGCTGGCACAGCTCACCAAGACCCTGAAGGAACAGGGTTTAATCGAGCAGCGCGATGGGCGCCTTGAACTAACACCTAAAGGCATGCGCCGAATCGGTGCAGATGCATTGCGCGACTTGTTCGCAAAACTGCAAAAAGACAAAGCGGGCCAGCATCAGATGGAGCGCAACGGATCTGGTCATGATCGCAATTTTGAGACCAAGCAATACGAATATGGCGATCCATTCCGCATCGATCTTCAGCGCACGATCATGAACGCTCTGCGGCGTGAGACTGGTACTCCGGTGCGGCTCCAGCAGGATGATTTCGAGATTGAACGCACGGAGCATTTAACCCAAACCTCCACCGTGCTGCTTCTTGATCTCTCAATGTCAATGGAATTGAATGATCGATTGCTTCCAGCAAAAAAGGTGGCGATTGCACTGCAGTCGTTGATTACATCCCAATTCCCGCGGGATTACTTGGGCATCATCGGATTCAGTTACACCGCGTATCCACTCAAACCAGATGAGCTCATCGCCGCAAAATGTGATTATTACCAGGGCACCAACATGCATCACGCCTTGACCATGGCGCGCAAGCTCCTCGCCCGAGAGACCGGCACAAAGCAGATCATCATGGTTACCGATGGTGAACCAACTGCACACGTGATGGATAACGCCGGGATCTATTTCAATTGGCCACCGGTGCCGGCAACTCTCGAAGCAACGATGAAGGAAGTACTTCGGTGCACTAAAGAGGGAATCACGATCAACACATTCATGATCGATGCCGACCACGGTCTCATCCGGTTCGTAGAACAGCTCACACGGGTTAACCGCGGCCGCGCCTTCTTCACCGATTCAGCGAACCTTGGTGACTACGTTTTGGTGGATTTTCTCGAGGGGCGTCGCCAGACAAGTTCGCGTCGGAGGGCCAGTTAGGCCGATTTTCAAAGGGTATTCGCTACCCATTTGTCCCGATTACCGCCAATTTCTGACCCAAATCCCCGCGAAACAAGGGTTTTCCTTGGGGAATTTCAACATTTCAGCAAGTTTCACCTTGCACAATTCGTACAAACTTTGGCAGAATGACATCGCTGTAATTACAGCGGTGTCACCGCACCAGGTGGGGGGTCCTAGCAATCGGGCTGGACGCTGGCTGGTGGATGGCGCATTGGAGGTCAAAGTGGAGCAGTCAGAGAGCGGTTCAGAGTTAGGTTTCGAAACCCTCAGCCCAGATCGGGGCTGGCAAGACGAAGCCAACTGCCTAGGTGTCGATCCGGATCTTTTCTTTCCTGAGAGAGGCGCGTCAACACGCGAAGCCAAGGAAGTGTGTCGTGGGTGTGTAGTTCGTGGGCAGTGCCTCGAATACGCACTCGTGAACGGTGAGAAGTTCGGAATTTGGGGCGGACTTTCAGAGCGAGAAAGGCGACGCCTGCGTCGTCAACGCGCAATGTCTGGTCGCCGAAGCGCTACCGCCTGAGTTTCAGTTTTCGGTGAGCCTGCGATTGCGGGCTGCTAATTGCCACTCAATCGTTTTTTCAGCGGTTAAGTCAAGTGCGTTCCAGCGATTCTTTGGTATCTGCTGCAACACATTCGCTGGTATCAGTCCCACTAATTCGCATTGATCTATCTGCGCCATTTCACTGATCATGTCGAAAACTTCCGCTGGCCCAACTTGGGTCGGTGCGATCAAGTTCATGCTGACCTGTGCTCCTGCACTGATCTCCATTCCCAGCGCACGGACATGCTGTGATCGCAGTTTGCTGGCAATCTCGCGTGCTGTCTTGATCCCGGAATTGGCCAAAATCACGTTGTAGGCAACTAGTACCTCTCGGGCTCCTACGCAGATTGCTCCAGCCGTTGGATGTGGGGTGGATGGACCGACATCGGGCCGAAGATGGGTGAAGGCATCCTTGCGGAGCTGAGGCAGGGTTCGCCCCGTTCCGTAGAGGAAGCAAGGGACGTCGAATTCGTCGGCGACAAACTCGGCGAACTCGTCTCGTGCAGCCACCGCATCGGCAAAGTTGGAGCCGTCCAAGGGGACAAAGGGCACAACATCAACAACGCCAAGACGTGGATGCACGCCAGCGTGGTCGTTGATGTCCAGTGCGGTGATTGCACCTCGCGCGATATCTTGCGGGGCGGTGGTGCCGACGGTTGTAATAACACTGCGGTTGTGATCGGGATCCGAATGGACATCGAGGAGGTCTGGACCAGCCAGCATCGCAATTGCGGCTACAACCTCAAGCGCGCGACCCTCACTGATGTTCACCACGCACTCCAGCACATCTATTGCCTAGCGCACCCGCCTGCCAAAACCACCAATCAAGGTGGTACGGTCAAATCATGATTTCATTCCTGGACGGACCAGAGCTCATCATCGTGGCGGTCGTAGTGCTTGTGCTTTTCGGTGGTGCCCAACTTCCGAAGCTGGCCCGCAACATCGGTCAAGCGCAGAAGGAATTTAAAAAAGGCCTCGCCGATGGTGCAGCCGAAGGTTCCGACACCGACAAGAAGTAGTCAGCTGAATTAACTGAATTGATCAGCGCGCTGCACGGCGTCGCTTGGCGATACGGCGGCGCTCGCGTTCGCTACAGCCACCCCAGACACCGTGATCAATCTTCTCTGTGATTGCGTACTCGAGACACTGATTGGTTACTTCGCATCCGGCGCAGATACGGCGGGCGTGATCAACACCGACACCATCGCTGGGGAAGAACATTGCTGGCGGAAAATTCCGGCAGTTTCCCTTGGCCATCCAACTCGTGTCGGCATCCAAACCCGTGGGGATGGATTCGACTGTTTGGTCTTCTCTAATTACGGCTACTGACTTACGCATTTGGCTCCTTCCATGTTGCCAATCAATTCGGATTGAATTGCTCAGCAGCGTGTTTGTTGCCTCTTGTGCGGGACTTGGCTCCCGTTGCCAGATAGTCAAGCACGGGTCGGCCAAGTTGGGGGTCGGATTTCGTCTAAGAATTGGCTAAGAAATCGGAAATAGCCTGAAAACGGTACAAAAAGGGGCGGATGGACCGTTTTTTGGACCCTTCGCTAGTATTGGCAATTCCACTAGGAGGAAAAATGTCGGAAGTCACCACCACAGAGGCACCGCGCGCCCACGCCCGGATCGTGTATCTCGGTCCCGTCTCGCCCCATTGGGAGGTCTATGGGGACTACGGCGACGAGAACCTGGTTGATGAATTCCGCACCCGCGTGCTCGCACGTTTGGTGCTCCTTACCCGCGATGACCCGCAGTTCCGTCGCAACAGCGAGCGCATTGCTCGCGATGCAGAGCGTGAGCGCATCACGATCGAGTGGGATCTCGGTCGACCAGAAGAGCAATAGTTCTTATGGTCTGCAGTTGACGCGCAGTCAAACTGCAGATGAACATTCGATGTTCCGCTCGCCCTTCAAACGCTCGAAAGTTATCTTCGGGGGCATCAGCGACAGATTTCTTAATCGTGAGCTCTCCTGGCTCGACTTCAATGAACGGGTCCTCACTCTGGCAGAGGATCCAGTTTTGCCATTGCTCGAGCGAACGAAATTTGCGTCGATTTTTTCTTCCAACCTTGATGAGTTCTACCAAGTACGCGTAGCAGCACTTATTGAACAGATTGAGGCGGGGATTACCACTCCGACCACCGATGGTCGCACGCCAAAAGCGCAGCTATCAGAGATCTATAAGCGGATCCATTCACTGTTGCGGCGACACGAAGATTTAGTAGCCGATGTTCTGCTGCCCGCACTTTCGTCAGAGGGAATAAGGATTTTGCGATGGGAGCAACTCACTTTTGATCAGCGGGATGCACTAACACGCCACTTTGACGACAACGTTTTCCCGGTACTTACTCCACTGGCAGTCGATCCTGCGCACCCTTTTCCCTACATCTCAAATCTCGCGCTCAGCATTGGCGCACTCGTGGTGGATCCAAAGTCTGGCGAGCAGAAGTTTTCGCGAGTGAAAGTTCCGAACCGGCTGGAGCGTTTGATCCGTGTTGAAGGCGACTCTTTTGTGCCAATTGAAGAAGTAATCGGCGCACACCTGAACAGCCTTTACCGCGGAATGTCAATCAAGTCTTGGTTCACGTTCCGTGTGACTCGCAATGCGGACCTCGACCTCGAAGAAGAAGAAGCCGAAGACCTGCTGGCGGCCGTTGAAATGGAGCTGCGGCGTCGACGATTTGGCCAAGCAATCCGTTTGGAAATCCAAGACCAGGTACCTGTTGAGGTTTTGGAACTGCTCAAAGAGGAACTTGATCTTCGCGATGAGAACATCACAAAGCATGCGTTGCCATTGGATTTGACGATGCTCAGTTCTTTGCTTGGCGCTAATCGCCCCGATTTAAAGGATCCAAGCTGGCCACCGGTGATCGCAGGCCGTCTGAGCAGCGCCGATGAAACCGATTCAAGTTTCTTTTCCGTGATCCGCGACCGCGACATTTTGGTCCACCACCCATACGAATCTTTTGTCTCAAGCACTGAAGAATTCATCGCTCAAGCAGCTGACGATCCAAAAGTGTTGTCAATCAAGATGACTCTCTATCGCACGTCAGTAGAGAGTCCGATTGCAAGAAGTTTGATTCGTGCCGCTGAGCGAGGCGTGCAGGTCGTTGTTCTAGTTGAGTTGAAAGCTCGATTCGATGAAGCAACAAACGTTGGTTGGGCAAAGGAATTTGAACGCGCAGGTGTGCATGTTGTGTACGGACTTGTCGGTTTAAAGACGCATAGCAAATGTGTGCTTGTGGTTCGCGCCGAAGATGAAGGCACACGCAGATACGTTCACATCGGCACAGGCAATTACAACTCAAAAACTGCGCGTTTGTATGAGGACATCGGATATTTCTCATGTGATCCTGTTATCGGTACCGACGTTGCTCAGCTGTTTAATCACTTGACCGGTTTCAGCCGCGGTGAGTATTACGAAAAGTTATTGGTGGCCCCAGAACATCTAAGAGCGCAGATGTTGGAGTTGATTGCTAACGAGACTGATTACGGCCCTGCTGGTGGGATCGTGATGAAGATCAATGCGCTGGCGGATCAAAAGATCGTTGAAGCGCTTTACGAGGCAAGCAATGCGGGAGTCAAGGTTGACCTAATTGTGCGCGGAATCTGTTGCTTGATTCCTGGGGTGCCTGGGATGAGTGAAAACATCCGAGTGCGTTCCATCCTTGGTCGGTATTTGGAGCACTCACGGATATATCGCTTCGCCAATGGGCGGGCGCCGGGAGATCCTGAATATTTGATTGGCTCAGCGGACATGATGCCCAGAAACCTCGATCTGCGAGTTGAGGTGCTGGCTCCAGTTGAGCACTCGAAACACCGGGCGTGGCTAGAGACGGTGTTTGCCACGATGTTGCGGCCAGACGTGAATCGATTCGATCTTGGCGCAGACGCCATTTGGCGTCGGGAAACCCATGCGGGACAGGGACTTGACGCCCAACAGTTGATCCACGACTGGGTTTCAGAAGTGCAGGTCCGCAAGTCCCGTTCATCTTGAGTACAACTGTTTTGTTGTAGTTAACCTTTTGTTTACCTAAAACGAAATGAAGGTTAACAACGGCTATCTAAGTTCTTTATCGGCTCCTCAATGGAGCAACGGATAGACGATTTCTCAAAGGAGACCGTAAATGACCCGAAAGTTCCCCCTCGGCCGTAAAGCCACCCTCGGCTTGGCCCTAGCAACAGTTGCAGTGCTTGGTGCATGCAGCTCAGATGATTCTTCAGATGGTGGCTCTGATCTTTCAGGCAGCATCTTGATCGACGGCTCAAGCACAGTGGCACCATTGCTCACTCTTGCTGCTGAAGATTTCCAGACCGAGAACAGTGGCGTGAAGGTAACTGTTGGTACTTCAGGTACTGGTGGCGGCTTTGAGAAGTTCTGTGCCGGTGAGACTGATATTTCGAATGCATCGCGACCAATCAAGGATGAAGAAGTTCAACTGTGTGCCGATGCCGGAGTGGAGTACTTCGAGATGATCGTTGCCAACGACGCGCTCACAGTCGTAGTGAACAACGAGAATGACTGGGCCACGTGTCTCACTGTTGAACAGTTGAACAAGATGTGGGCCCCGGAAGCTGAAGGAACTGTTGACAACTGGAATGACGTAGATCCTTCGTTCCCGGATCAGGCACTGTCTTTATTTGGCGCAGGTACTGACTCTGGAACCTTTGACTATTTCACCAAGGAGATCAATGGTGAAGAGGGTGCGAGCCGCACCGACTACAGCCCAAGCGAAGATGACAACGTCACAATCACCGGCGTTGAAGGCGACAAGGGTGCACTTGGTTACTTCGGTTATTCCTACTTCGAGGAAAATGCTGACAAGTTGACTGCCGTAGAAATCGATGGTGGCGAAGGTTGTGTTGCACCTTCTGCAGAGACCGTTCAGGACGGCACCTACACACCATTGGCTCGTCCGTTGTACATCTACATCGCCAAAGAGGCTGCAGCGCGTGAAGAAGTGAAAGCGTTCGCCCGCTACTTCTACGACAACCAGGACTCAATCACCGAAGAGGCACTCTTCGTGGCTCTCGATAATGAGCAGAAGGCCACCGAAGAAGAGAACCTCGCTGCTATTGAGGGTGCTTAGTCTCTAACTCGTGAGTAATTCGATACACAACGTTGGCGTCGTGCCTGTGAGCTTGCAACCCGCAGGCCGCGCACGGCGCCAACTGCGTATAGAGCGGATAGCAAAGGCGCTGTTGGGCACTGCTGCAGCGTTAACGGTGTTGATCTCGGTGTTGATCGTTCTGGCTTTGTTCCGTCCAGCGATCAATTTCTTTCAAGATGTGAGTTTCAAGGACTTCATCGGTGGCATTGATTGGAAGCCACTATTTAAGCCTCCCCGTTATGGAGTGTGGTCAATAGTTACTGGCACACTTTGGGTGGCGGCCATCGCATTGCTTGTGTCAGTTCCACTTGGGCTCGGTGCAGCTTTTTATTTAAGTGAATACGCAGGTGAGCGCACACGTTCGATCATTAAACCGATACTTGAAATTCTGGCGGGGATACCAACAGTTGTATTCGGTTTCTTTGCGCTCAACTTTATAAATCCAAATCTGGTGCAGAAGCTTTGGCCCGTGGGCGATGTCGGCACATACAGCGTGCTGGCTGCAGGTCTAGTCACTGGAATCATGATTCTTCCAACTGTGGCGTCGCTTTCCGAAGATGCAATGACTGCGGTGCCACAGGCGTTGCGTCAGGGAGCTTTTGCACTCGGCAGCAACCGGCGCGAAGTTTCTACATCCGTGGTGTTTCCTGCCGCGCTGTCGGGCATTGTCGCAGCAATCGTGTTGGCAACTGCTCGTGCTATCGGTGAAACCACGATTGCTGTGCTCGCCGCTGGCAGCCGCGCTCAGTTAACCGGTAATCCAGGTGAAGAAGCACAAACGATGGCCGGATTCATTGGGTTTGCTGGTATCGGTGATCAGGCAACGGGCAGCGTTGGATATCAATCAATCTTTGCTGTTGGAGCCATGCTGTTCGTTGTGACGATGTTGCTCAATATTGCGAGCATTCGCATCGTGAGACGATTCCGTGAGGTGTACGAATGACAGTTGACTTTTCGCTGAAGGCTCGCAAGTCAACCGAGCGCACGGTTAAGGACTGGATTTTCCGCATGTTTCTTGCCGCTGGCATCGGAATCGCGCTCGGCGCACTCGCGACATTGCTATTGAACATCATCGTTCAG
>CAIYHK010000086.1 GCA_903925985.1 uncultured Actinomycetes bacterium | reverse complement strand
TCAAGGCAGCACTATTCGTGGACTAAGTGGGCAAGTTGCGGGTGCGCTCGCGGTCGGAATGCTTGGCGCAATTGCGGGGGCGAAGATGGGAGCCAATCCGTCTCCGCAAGAAGCGCAGGATGGCTACAACTTTGCCTTCATCATCGCTGCCGTTTGCGTGGCCTACTCAGTTTTTCTCGCCTTACGAATCCCAAAGTCCTCGCACGTACATCTTGAACCAGGTGAACTTCCGTTCCTTGACTGAAAATAACTCGGGGTGCGTTGCAACTTCTCGCTCACGCAGTTATATTTTCTCCAACGAAGGGGAGTATCCACTAAGGCTTAGCCGTCATCACGATCCGCAAGGGTCCGGCGAAGCGGCCCGCAAGGGCTCGGAGAGACCTTCGGCAAGCAAACATCGCAAGCCGAAGGAAACCCAAATGAACTGTCCCCATTGCAACACCAGCCTCCTAATGACCGAGCGTCAGGGAGTTGAAATTGACTACTGCCCCACCTGTCGAGGTGTCTGGCTTGACCGTGGAGAGCTTGACAAATTGATCGAGCGCAGCGGATCAGCAAAGCCACAAATCAAGCGCGATTATGACGACGATGATGATGACTTTCGCATCGGTCGTTGGAACAAGACCCCTGGCAAGAAAAAGAAGTCCAGTTTTCTCGGCGAAATGTTCGATTTCTAGGCGTTAATCATGTTTAAAAATTCAATGAAAACAGCAGTACTCCTCGCCTCACTTGGCGGATTGATCGTCGGAGTTGCTGCCCTACTCGGCGGTGGAAGCAGCACGGCGGTGATGTTTGGCTTGATCATTGCGCTTGCAATGGTTGGTGGCTCCTACTGGTTCAGCGACAAACTCGCACTCCGTGCAGCTAACGCCCAGGTGATCACCGAACAGAGTCATCCCGAGTTTTACCGCATGGTTGCCGACCTTGCTCAGCGTGCCCAGCTCCCAATGCCGCGTGTTGCGCTTTCGCCATCGGAACAACCCAATGCTTTTGCCACAGGCCGTAACCCGCGCACAGCCGTTGTGTGTGCAACCACTGGCTTATTGCAGTCACTCTCGCCAAACGAGGTGCGCGGCGTGATGGCCCATGAGCTCATGCACGTGCGCAATCGCGACATCCTGATCGGTTCAGTTGCTGCCGCAATTGCAACTGCAATTTCATCAATCGCGCAGATGGCGATGTTCGCCACGATGTTCACGGGTGGCAGCAATGATGATGATCGCCCTAATCCCCTTGCGATTCTTGTCATGTCACTACTTGCACCAATCGCTGCAAGCCTGATCCAGATGGCCGTGAGCCGTAGTCGAGAATTCGAAGCCGATCGCAGTGCCGCAGAGCTTTTGGGTTCAGGTGATTCCCTTGCTAACGCATTGGAAAAGATTGAGATTCTCGCCAAGCGTCATCCGATGATGGTGGCTCCCGCACAAGCACAGGCCTACATTCACAATCCGCTTGCCGAACTGCATCGCCGTTCGGGTGGCGGCGTAGATATTGCACGCCTGTTCTCAACGCATCCAGCAACTGACGAACGCATTCGTCGCTTGCGTTCATTGTGAAAGCGTCTGCAGTTGAAACTGCAGACCACTAATCAGCCAGCACCGTTAAAGATGACTTTCACCTTCTGAGCTGAGTTGCCGCCGGGCCCAGCCGGCTCAACTTGGATGTCGAAGTCGTAAGTGCCAGGCACCCAGTCAAAGCTGCGTGCAGCCAGGCATGCGCTCAAATCCCATTCAAGAATCAAAGTTGGCCTGTCAGTTACATCAACTGGCCTGTCACTGACAAAACTGTCGCCTCCGTCTGGCCCTGTTTCATCTGTTGCCCCGTCAACAGTTGTCATCACATCGCACTTGCCCAGTGAAGGTCCGAATTGAGTCTCGCGATAATTCGGAATATCTGGCGTATACCTAAAGCCACCCAAGTCGTAGAAGTCTCCGGTCTCGCCATCAATTGCTAAGCGCTGCGGGCGATAAATCTCAAGGTAGAGGGTTTGCCCAACGTTCACCGCGATAGTCGGCTCATTCGTCAAGCGCGTGCCTTCTGGTCCGGTCTGGGTAAGTGTGTAATCAACATTGGTCCGACCACCAAGAGAAGTCCCGTATGCAACCACCATCGGGTGCGTGACAAACACAAATCCGGCACTTGACGTCACCTCGTAAACGCCACCATCTTCTGTTGTGAGCTTGATCTGGAAAGTGTCTTGGCCTGATGGCAAAGTACCTTCTGCTTCAAAGTCGTAGCCACCAGGATTGAGATCAAATTCGTTTGATGGATCGCCTGGACAAACTTTGCCACTACCAATTGCGAACTGATAGTCACCGGTGTTGCAAGCGTTTTCCAACTCGGTGTATTCCGCTGGAACATACGGCACACCAACACCTTTGATCTCGGTCTTTGTCACCAATGACCCACACACGCGGTCGATGTTTGAGAACACCATCGTCATGGAGCGAGTAATGGCAGCCCGGCTACGTTCGACTGACGCCTGAAAATCTCCTATACCGTATGCATTAATAGTTCCAGCGAAAGTAGTGCTGGTTGCCTTGAAGTTTGTGAAGATTCGGAATTCGATTGCTGAACAGTCCGCACCTGTTGTCGCATTCTCAATATCGGCCTGTGGCGTGGGTGTGGTGCTATCGGCCGAGTCAACCTTGGCATCACCGTCATCGTTCACATCAAATGCATTTGGGAGTCCGTCATCATCCTTGTCGCCACCCAAGGTGTCATCGGGTTCAGTTTCTCCTCCACCTGGCTCACACGGCGGAGCTGGTGGTGCGCCACAAGGATCCACCAGCGGTCCAAAGTCGCGAGCGAACGCACCAATCTCTTGCGATGCGATAGAGCTCTTGCCGTAGTTGCCAACACCTTTTGGTTTCCCACTAGCAGCGCGCACTGCAGCTGCTGCTG
>CAIYHK010000085.1 GCA_903925985.1 uncultured Actinomycetes bacterium | reverse complement strand
GCTTTTCGCATTTGCAATTGACAGTGATTCCACACTTGCTCGCGTGTCGTCGGGGCTGGTGTGGATGACCACACTTTTCTCCATGCTTCTAATCACTCAGAGATCTTTTGATCTGGAAACAGCAGATGGGGCACTAGACGCACTCCGTGTGGCAGGTGCAGACATGCGTGGAGTTTTTGTCGGCAAGTCCGGGGCTCTTATCGTGCAACTGCTCGCATTGGACATCGTGCTGTTCTTCTTGGCGGTAATCCTGTTCCGTGTTGAACCACCAGCGGCGGGTTTGGGGTTGCTTGTGGTGACCACGGTTCTGGCATCAGCAACACTCGGATTGATCGGTGTGACATATGGCGGGTTGGCTGCCAAGGCGAAGGGTCGTGAGACTTTATTGCCACTTCTAATACTTCCCGTTGTTGCACCGGTGGTGATTGCCGCTACCAGGGCGACCGAATCGGCACTGGGTGTTGGTGGTAGGAAAGTGAGTGAAGGATGGCCATGGACAGGACTTCTCGGCTTCACCGCCGTTGCGTTTGCTGTGGTCGGATTGTTTGCATTTCCAGCATTGATCGAAGAGTAGGAAGATAGAGGAATGTCAACCATGGCTGCGGCCGACGGCGTCGCCGCAACAACCCCCACCGGAACTCGTTTCACGAAGTACCTGGGTGGCGTCACCTTGGCGGGGGTCGCTTTGCTGTTGCTACTCGGATTGGTCTCAACCCCTGCGGATCAAAATCAAGGTGACTCTGTCCGGATCATGTACGTGCATGTACCAACGGCATGGATTGCGTATCTCGCATTCGTAGTTACGGCTTTTGCGTCGGCGATGTATCTATTCCGCAGTGCCCACTCGATTAGTTGGGACCGAATTGCTGGTGCATCTGCTGAAATTGGCGTGCTCTACATGGCGATCACTCTGATTACTGGAAGTCTCTGGGGACGCCTGACCTGGGGCGTGTTCTGGGAGTGGGATGCGCGCCTTACAACGACCGCATTCTTGTTCGTCACTTACATCGGGTACCTAGCAGTGCGCCGCCTTGGTGGCACCCACGACCAACGCGCGAAACGATCGGCAATTGTTGCTCTGCTCGCGGTACTGGAAATCCCTTTGGTGCACTTCAGTGTGCGAATTT
Source organism: uncultured Actinomycetes bacterium (assembly GCA_903925985.1). Classification (GTDB taxonomy): domain Bacteria; phylum Actinomycetota; class Acidimicrobiia; order Acidimicrobiales; family Ilumatobacteraceae; genus CAIYHK01. Next base: position 599 of record CAIYHK010000085.1, on the reverse strand, counting down.
GGGCATCGTTGCATCAAGAACCAACCGTGTTGCGCGCAGGTGATGTGAAAATGGATGGATTGATGTTGTTCACCCTCTTCTGGGGTGTGGTCACATTCACTTTGATGTTTGTGTGGCTTGTTATTCATCGCCAGCGTGTCATCACGATGGAAGACGTAATTGAGTCCCGTGGTCTCGATACAGCACTCGAAGCGCGACGTCGTGAAGGGCAGGCAGTCTGATGGATGATCTCGGCTTTATTGCAGCGAGTTATGTGCTGAGTCTTGGTGGCACTGCGTGGTTGGCATTTTCATTTCTCCGGCGCGCACGCAAGATGGACAAGCAGATTGATCCAAAGGACAAACCTTGGACCTGACACCGCGCACCAATCCAGAGTCGGCTTCAGTATCGCGTCCGCGTTCGCATCGACCGCGACGGGATCATCAACTGTCGCGTCAGGCCACGCGTCGACGGCCATGGGCGAATACACCAATGCGGAGAGCTTCGCCGAAGTGGCTATCGGTCAGTACAACGAATTGTCGCACCTCCCGGACCCGGATGGCTGGAAAGCGACCGACGCCATCCTGCGCGTTGGAGACTGCACATTGGCTCATCGCAGC
>CAIYHK010000084.1 GCA_903925985.1 uncultured Actinomycetes bacterium | reverse complement strand
TGATCTCCACACCGTGCCCAGCTTTGAGTTTCGCGTTGGAGCCAGGCACAACAATGATGTTGTTTTCTCCATTGGCATCGACACTGATGAAGGCTCTGCCTGCAGGATCATTGCCCCGCGCCACAGCATCGGTGTTGATTTTCTCTCGGGCCATTACATCCATCAACTGAGCTCCGGCTGCATCTTGGCCAACACAGCCAACAAACGCAGTTTGAGCACCCATGCGTGCGCAAGCAACGGCTTGGTTGAGTCCCTTGCCACCCGGATGTTCTTGATAGCCGCGTGCAAGAATTGTCTCACCCGGACGCACTAGATGATCGACCGTGGTGACTAAGTCAAGATTGGCGCTACCGACCACGCAGACGTCGAAGGCCTTCTCAATCATTGGGCTTACTTCGCAAGCAGTGCTGCGAATTGTCGCCGCCACTCAACCGAGCACTTATCAGCCTGAACAGAGACGAGTGAGGTCTGATCCATCGGCAAAATAGTGTCAAAAGTCTCGAGCATGCGCTTATCTTCGGCACCAATGAGGAAATCTAAGCGCGTGACATCTTCAGCTTGCACGGAAAAGTCATCACGGCGCCAAACAACGAAGTTGAAGTAGCTGTTCACATCGTCAATGGGCACCGAGAGCAGCAGCAGGATATGAGCCAAGCCGTTGTCATACTCGATGGTTGACCGGCACGTGAGTGGAAGATTGAAACCAGAGGTCATCCGCCGATGTACAACTTCAACAGACTGGCCACTTGCAATGGTGCCAGCGGCAGCGTTGTTGGCATTTACCTCGTAGGCATACCCATGGAAGTCGGCATCAAGTGCTCCGAGTTCAACATGAGGCACAACAGTTTCATCTTGGCGGCCGAATGATCCCCTGTGCACCCATGGGAAGTGAGTGATGTCGAGGAAGTTGTCAACCATACGAGTGGCAGACACATTCCAAACATCAAATGGGGTGTTGATCCGACGAAATTCTGGATCGTCTTCCCATTTCATTGCCGGGATGTCTGCAACTGGATCACCAAGACAAACCCAGATGAGGCCGTACTTCTCTTGCGATCGATATGCATCGAGGTGAGCCTTAGGAGGTGCTGGCACCCCAACGGTTGCCGAGGGCACCCGGGTGCACTGGCCATCGGCGGCAAATTCCCAGCCGTGATAAGGGCACACCAGGCAGTCGCCCCGCACCTCACCGCGGCTTAGTTCAGCTTCGCGATGTGGGCATCGGTCAGGCAGTGCGGACACCACCCCATCACCATTACGCCAAAGGACCAGCTTGCGCCCGAGAAGACCGCGCTGAAGCGGCGCTGCAAGCACATCGGTACTTCGTGCGAGTGGATACCAATAACCAGCAAGATTTTTGTTGTCGCTAAGGATTGCTCCCATAAGTGGTCAGCATAGTGTGTTCATCTATGTCGAGAATTCTCGTGCGCGCCAAACAAGTAATCACAATGAATGCCCAGCGCGAGATCATCGAAGATGGTGCCGTAGCAATTGAAGACAACCGCATTGTTGGAGTTGACAAGTTTGACAAACTGTGCGTCTCAATGCCCGAAGCAGAGATTCGTGGTGAGCCAACTGCGGTGATCACTCCAGGAATGATCAACGGCCATCAGCACTTGACTGGTGACCGATTGTTCAAATCCATGATTCCAGACACGATCGACTCTCAGGATGCGATCTTCAATTGGGCAGTACCAATTCACGCTGCACACACTGAACGCGATGACTACCTATCGGCGCTGCTGGCACTGAACGAAGCTCTCTGTAATGGCATTACGACCACCGTTGAAGCGGGGACGGTTGCCCACCCCCATTTCGTGCATGCAGCACAAGTCGAAATTGGTACACGTGGCACGCTCGGGAGTTGGGGCTGGGACACAGAAGGTGCACCATATGCAGGCAGCATCAGTGAAGTCCTAGATCGTCAACGTGAAGTTCTTCGCATTGCCCAACCAGGTGGGCTCATCGAAGGATGGGTGACCCTTGTAGGGCACGATTTGATGTCTGATGAGTTGGTCTGCGCGGCTTCAGAATTAGCGCGCAACAATTCAACTCACCTCACGTTTCACATCTCACCCAGCACCAACGACACGGCTTCATATCTCGCTCGCACTGGCAAACATCCCGTGCGCCATCTCTACGATCTCGGCGCCCTTGGACCCCACGTACTCCTTGCACATGCAGTACATCTGAACGAGGACGAAATTGACTGTGTTGTGAGTGCAGATGCCGCCGTCGCAGTTTGCCCTTGGGCGTACTTGCGTTTGGCCCAAGGCATAACTGCAGGTGGACGCCACGATGAGATGCTTCGCCGAGGAGTTCGAATTGCACTTGGTTGTGATTCTGAAAACTCTGGCGATGCCGTGGATCCGATACGCAATGCAGCACTCTTTGCGGGACTCATGCGCGACAAGTCGATGGACCCATTTAGCTATTCCGCCGTCGATGCACTTGCCCAACACACGATCGAAGCAGCCCGTGCTGTCGGCATGGACGACAGGATCGGCTCATTGGAAGTTGGCAAACAGGCCGACCTCGTCGTATTTCAAACTTCGGGACCCGAGTGGATCACGCGCAGTAGCAATCCGGTTTTGCAACTCATCTGGTCATCGAATGGAGCATCGGTGGCCGATGTTTTTGTCGCCGGCAAGCAGGTGATTCGTGGGCGCAAATGCATCACTGTCGACATCGCCGCCGCAGCCGAAGAAGCACAAAAACGAGCACAGATTCTTGGTCAGACCATCAGACCATGAGTGCTATGGTGAGGGGCATGACATATCCCAGCACCCTTATATTTGTTGATCTTCCGTCAGATGACCCCAGTGCAACGGGCGAGTTTTACGCCAAGGTTTTTGGCTGGACCAACGAAGGTCGCCCGCATGGCGTATTCCATCGTTTGGTGCCTGGCCAGAACTTCCAGCTCGACGATGGCAGCCAAAGTCCGATCGGCAACCTGCACATCGGCATCTACAACGTCAATAACGCTCGCCCCCATCCCAATGCTGATGGCGTTGGCCCCCGCGAACTCAACCGTGACAAGCGCGGCATTCGTATGTGGGTTTTGGTTTCTGATGATGACGACCAAAATGCGATTCTCGAACGCGCCGTAAAAGAAGGTGCGAAGGAACTCTGGCGAGACCACTTCTGGGCGGAGTTCAACGGTTTTAACTGCGCATTCGAAGATCCATGGGGTAATCACATCATCATGTGGACCAAGGGTGGCGACTCACCAAAGATTCCCGAAGGCTGGACCAATGAGTGACCCAAACGACGTTTACGAACTCCATCCGCCACGGGCGCGTTGGACCCACATCGCACTTCCTTCCACCGACATCGACAAGTCGATTGCGTGGTATGAAAAGTTCACCCCATTGCGTCTGCTCGACCGACGCGAAGATCCGGATGGCTACGGCGCATGGCTCGGACACGATGACCAAGGCGACAAGCCGTTCATCCTCGTGCTCGTCAGTTTCTTTAAAGACCAAGACGGTCCACCACAGCCGATCATGGCTCCTTTTGCACACATCGGCATTGAGCTGACCAGTCGCAAAGCTGTTGAAGATACCGCTGCAATGGGCGAAGCTGACGGATGTCTGGCGTGGCCTCCCACCGATATGCCGCCACCAATTGGCTATATCTGTGCGTTGAAAGATCCCGATGGAAACATGATCGAGTTCTCATACGACCAAGGCGTTTACGCAAAGGCTAAGGAAGTCTGGGGTTGAGCTCACCCGCGGATATCTGCCGCAGATATCTTGAATCCTTCGCAACTGGCGACCCTGACGTGGTCGCCAGTTTTGTGTCAGAGGACTTCATCAACGAACACACTTCCGCACTCGGCTCTGGATGCCAAGGCAAAGACGAATACCGCCGTCGCCTACCTGGTTTCATCGCCTCGATGCCCGGGTTGAGCTACGAAGTTGAGAGTCAAATTACCGAAGGTGATCAAGTAGCGAATGCATACACGTTGCGTGCACGCGTAAACGAGCGTGATATTGAAGTGCGCGGAATGATGCGTATCACAGTGCGCGATGGTCTGATTACTGACCGCACTGATTACTGGGATTCAAAATCATTTCTTCAGCAGGCAGGGCTTGAACCCTAAACACTGAAATCGACGCTAGAGAACCGGATACTTCGACTTATCGGGCAGGCCCGAACGCGATGTAATTGCCTCGCCTGCTGCTTGGCACTGAGCCCAGAAACGATCCTCATCAATGGTGGTCATCCGCCCGGCTTCGACAACTTTCTTGCCGTCAACAAACACGGTGTGCACTCCACGTCCATCGGCTGCCCACACGAGTTGGTTCATCACATTCAACAACGGCCGCCACTCGGGACGATCCGTATCGTGCAACACGAGGTCAGCCTTCTTGCCAGCCTCAAGCGAACCAATCTCATCTTCGGCGCAGATGGCTTTTGCGCCACCGAGAGTTGACATCTCGAATGCCTTCTCCGCAGGGAACATTTGGGGGTCAGTGCGTGCATCTTTGAACAATCCCGCTACCAAATAGGTGGCCCGCATGAGGTCGGAATAGTTCGAGGCGTTGTTGCCGTCGGTACCGATTGCAACATTGACCCCCGACGTGACCATCTCGGGCATTTTGCCAACCTGCGTAACGCCATAACTAACTTTCAACGCCGTGGTTGGACAATGTGCAACCGTTACGCCGGCTTCGGCCATGATTGCGAGTTCGTTGTTGTCAACTTGCACTGCGTGAGTGATTGCAACATCAGGCCCGAGCACACCGAGTTCGGCGAGATGGACCATGGGTCGGTGACCAAACTCGGCCAAGAAGCCTTCAGGGTCGAGTTTGGCTGGTGACATGTGAAATGACATGCCGGTGCCGTGTTCATTGGCGAGATCACGTGCTGCGCGCCAGAGTGGATCTGAACAAGTTGTGTGCCCAACCAAGATCGACCACGACTGAATGCGTCCATCAGCAAGCGAGCGATACTTCGTGATTGATTGCTCAAGATTGCGGATCGCCTCATCGGTGTCTTGCTTGTAAACATCCGGCTCGGGTGGGAGATCCCAGATCCAACGACCCACACGACCACGAATTCCAATGTCAACGAGACCTTCGACTACTTCGTCCATGAAGCGAATCGTGCCCGCTTCCAAGAATGACGTTGTTCCACTTTTCAACATTTCAATTGCAGCCAACTGGCCAGACATTTTCTCTTCATGTGCTTCAAAAGCCGCGTACAGGGGGCACAGCCACATGAAAACGTTCTCTTCAAATGGCGTGTCGTCGGGGACATACCCACGCGTTAGCGGCTCACCAGTGATGTGAATGTGTGAGTTCACTTGGCCCGGGGCAACAACGAAGCGATCACCACCGACTACTTCTTTAGCCTTATATTTCTTTTCGAGGTCAGCAGTTTTGCCAACCTCAAGAATCTTGTTGCCCTTAACGGCCACTGCACCATTGCGGATGATGTCACGTGTTGCATTCATCGTGACCACGTACCAGCCCTTTATGAGTACATCAATGTCTTCCACTACTGCTCTCCTATTCCGGTTTGCTTGCTACATACATTTGGTTGAAACCAATTGGCTCAATAAGTCGCAACGCCTCGAAGCCTTGTGCGCGGAGCCAATCAGTTACCTCGCGATTTGTGAATGTGAGACCTTGGCGAGTCGCTGCAACCATGGTTACGCCCATCAACACCCCAAACGGGTTGAACTTACGTGAGTTGTCACGGAAGTAATCAGAGACGACCACTCG
>CAIYHK010000083.1 GCA_903925985.1 uncultured Actinomycetes bacterium | reverse complement strand
GTAAGCCTCAGCAGCGTTGTATTCCTTCACATCACTGAATACACCCGCGGCGTCAACGATGCCGACGAGGCCAGAGCCTGAGCAAACGTTCTTGACAATCGGGATTGCCTTACCGTCACAGGTTGCGGTACCGCCACCTGAGAAGTACAGCGGAACATCCACGATGCCAGCCAAGTGTGCTTCGATGCTCGTTGGATCGAACGCACCGGTGTAGCCCTGGAAGGCTGCCCATACGTTCATGATCACCGAGAAGCCGTCGGATACGGAAGACGACTTTGCCGGATCTGGATCAATGTCATCTGCGCCATACTTGGCAACTGCAGCTGCATAAATTGCGGCTTCCTCAGCTGATGGGTTCTTAGCGGCCTGCGAGTAGGAACCAGCAAGAACATCGCCGGCTTCCTGAATCACCGAGTCGGTAACACAAACTGAGATGACGAACTTCTTGAGGTCAAGACCAAGGGCCTTGTAAGCCTTGAAGAACGACGAGCAGAAGCTCGCGTCACCAGTTGCCATGAGCGCGTCAGCACCACCAGTAACTGCTGTCTGCATTGTTGCGGAGAAGTCTGGGGTACCAAGCGGCACTGCGACAACTTCATAACCAACACCTGCGTTACCGAAAGTGATTCCACCAAGAGCCTTAGCGGCACCAGTAGCTGCAGGAACGTCGGTCACCATGTGAGCCAACTTGGTAACTCCAGCCTCTTTTGCAGCAAGTGCAAAAAGACCAAGAGTTCCTGGGTATCCACCGGTCAACGCATAAGCGTGTGGTCCGGTCATGCCAGGGCCAGATGAAGAACTGTTCAAGATGCTCGGAATTCCGGCTTCAGCAAAAGTGTTCACCACGATCTCTTCTTGTGCCTGGTATGGCTGTGTGTAGAACGCGACTCCAGCTTGAACTGCTTCGGTTGCACATGCTTGGTTGTCAGCAGGTGTTCCCTTGCCTGCGCAATGCAGAATTTCAATTGGGCGTCCATTCAAGCCACCGAGATACTCGTTCACGTAAGCCACGGCGATATCGATACCAGCATGCGTGTTAAGGCTCTGCGCATTCGAGTCGCCGCCTTCTTCGTTGATCAGGCTGACAACAACTGGCTCACCAGATGCAGGATTGGGTTCACCAAGTGCATCGTCGGCCACGGTTGTTGTGGTCTCCTCGCCAGCAGTTGTGTCACTGCTGCCGCCGTCATCGTCGGAGCACGAAGCCGCTACGAGAGCGAACGCCGCGAGTCCGGCAACCATGAGACGACGCGTACGCGCCGCTTTGAGTTTGCTCACTATTTTCCCCTTTGCTTAAGCGGCGAGCCCGATGGTCACGCCGATAAAAATTAATAGTAACCCATTTTCAGGTGACGCGCGACACGCCCCCTTGACGGTTTGTTCAGCTGTGGGACGCGCCGAGATAGGCGTCTTCCATGCGCTTTGGGTTGGCCTTCAGGGCCGCTGCTGACTCTTGCAGCACTACATCACCGTGAACGATCACGACCGCACTATCGGCTACTTCCAGTGCCAGACGCACGTGTTGCTCCACTAGCACCACGCCAGCTCCGGTTTCATCGGCCACTTGTCGCACAAGGGGTACGAGTTGTTCAACGATCACCGGCGCAAGCCCCATGCTCATCTCGTCGATGAGAAGTACTTTCGGGCCCTGAACAATTCCGCGCCCCATTGCCAACATCTGCTGTTCGCCACCCGACAACATTCCGGCTTTGATCCGTGAGCGCTCACGTAACGCAGGAAACAGGTCAAGAACTTCATCAACCGTGCGTCCACCTTTGCGATATGCCAGTTTCAGATTCTCAACCGGATTTAACTGTGTGAACAATGCACGATTGTCGGGAATCAGCACTACCCCGTTCTCATTCATCTTCTGCGCGTTAGCTTTTTTCTGCACAACACCGTTAACTGAAAGTTCGCCACCAAGTGGATCTAGAAAACCAGCCAAAGTAAGTAACAGCGTTGTCTTACCGGCACCATTCGGGCCAAGCACACAGGTAACTTCTCCGGGTTTCACTTCCATGTTGATGTTGCGGCCCACAGCGAGTGATCCGTACCCAACATTCAAATTCGTAGTTGCGAGCAAAGCAGTCATCAGATTCCCTCCACTGAAGCGCCAAGATATGCAGAAGCAACTTGGGGATTGGATCGAATTTCTGCCGGTGAGCCGGTGGCAATCAGCCTTCCGAAATCAAGCACGAAGATCTCGTCGCACAAACTAAGCACCAGGCCCATATCGTGATCCACGATCAGAATCGTTACACCGGTGTCGCGAATCTCGCGCAGTCGATCCGCCAACCAGAGACTCTCTGCGCTGTCGAGGCCCGCAGCTGGCTCGTCCAACAACAGCAACTTTGGCTTACAGGCGAGCGCACGAGCGATTGAAACGAGTTGGCGTTCACCT
>CAIYHK010000082.1 GCA_903925985.1 uncultured Actinomycetes bacterium | reverse complement strand
TTGCCGGTTTTGAAGTCAATAATCACTTTCGCACCAGGTTGACCGAGCATCAGGTCGGTCTTGCCGCTCAAGACCAACGCGCGACCTAGGTAATTGAAAGAGGTTGCAGATTCAACAACGGGTTGCCATTCGCGTTTGATTGGCGGAAAGCATTCGATGAACTTCGTAACAAAGTCAACAACTTCAGCTTTGAGCTCTGCGAATTCCGCAGGTGACATCGCTGCAAGAAATTCACCGATTGAGCCCGGGCCAGCCGACGCATCACTCAAGCGATCAATAGCGGCCTCTGCAAGGTCCATCGGGGTGAAACTTCCGCGCCAATTGATAAGGAGTTCAATTGCCTTGTGGGCTACTTGACCTTTGGAGTTCGCGGTTGTCCACTGGAACGATCCCTGCGAATTAATGAACTGCTTTTCGCAGGAGAGCACCGAGCTGATTTTGTGCTTGGAGACATACACGGGGTCGTCTTCTCGCAGCAAGGGCTCAAGGGCCTTCAGACCTTCAAGAAATCCGCTTCGCACACGCTCCAAAACCTCTTCGGGCAGTGGCTCCCAGCCAACGGGTTTGGCGAGTACATCCAAGACCGAACTTTGCATCTGATTGAGGCCAGGGGAGTCCGATTCGCTCATTGGCAAAGACTCTATGGCTTTGGTGTATCACCCCTTTGCCAATATCACCGGCATGAGAAATCGGGTGGATGCAGCGAGATACGCGCGAGCGGTAGCTGTTGTTCCCATCACGGTTGATCAGCCAGCCGATTTCGCGTTGCTGGCACGGTCCCTTTCCCGTGCCGCAATGCGGGTCGGCCTAGTGGCGCCGGGGTTCAGATGTCCGCCACGAGTTGATGGTGCCACGCGCACGATTCGGCGTCGTCAGCACGGCGGTGTCGTGGCGGTCCAAGTGCACGAGCGCTCAGTGCTGGCCGTAGCAGCGGACATGATCGACGGCGTGATTGCAATCAACCAACTCACTGGGGTTGATGCTGCTCGCACCCGCACAAGCCTGTGGGACGCAGTCGCCTACGACCTTGGTCTCACCACTCCAGTCGAGCAGTTCAAGGTGGCCTGAAGGCGCAGCGCAAGCATGCCCGCACGCTGGCTCAATCGAGGGCAGTCCGTCTAGAGTCGGTCTATTCGTGGGTTAAGCACCTTTGCGTGATCCACTGACTCAGGGGGAAAAATGAAGGTAGAAGACCTGATTCTCATCAGCATCGACGACCACGTTGTCGAGCCACCAAACATGTTTGATGCTCATGTTCCTGCAAAGTACAAGGATCAAGCACCAAAGAATCAAAAAAATGAGTGGGGCCATGACGTGTGGACCTTCCAGGGTCAGGCGATGGGCACCGTAGGACTCAATGCTGTTGTCACCTGGCCTAAAGAAGAGTGGGGCCTTGACCCAACCGGTTTTGCCGAGATGCGTCCTGGCGCATATGACATTCATGAGCGTGTGCGGGACATGAACCGCAACGGAATTTTTCAATCGATGTGCTTTCCATCATTTGCAGGATTCAGTGGTCGCTATTTCCAGCAAGCCGAGGATCAGGATCTCTCCCTTGTCATGTTGAGCGCATACAACGACTGGCACATTGACGAGTGGTGCGCTGCGTACCCAGGACGATTCATACCGCTTGCAATCGTCCCCGTGTGGAACCAGAAGGCGATGGTCGCTGAAGTTCGTCGTGTGGCTGCCAAGGGTTGTCGTGCAATAACAATGCCTGAACTTCCTCATATTCAGGGTTTGCCTTCGTATCACGACCTTGAATATTGGGGCCCACTTTTTGATGTGTGCTCTGAGTTGGGTGTGGTCATGTGTCTGCACATCGGTCAAGGCTTCGCTGCAATCAACATGGCTCCAGGCGCGCCGATTGACAACATGATCATCCTCGCTACCCAAGTGTCCACACTCGCAGCGCAGGATCTTCTTTGGGGTGGCGCATTCTTCAAGTATCCAGACCTCAAGATCGCATGGTCTGAGGCCGGTATCGGATGGATTCCGTTCTACTTAGATCGTTGTGATCGTCACTACACAAATCAGGTGTGGCTTGGCCATGACCTCAAAGGCAAAATGCCGAGTGAGATCTTCCGCGAGCACTCACTTGCTTGCTACGTGACTGATCCCACTGCACTAAAAGTGCGGCACGAGATTGGAATGGACATCATCGCTTGGGAATGTGACTATCCACATTCCGATTCAATCTGGCCAGATGCACCAGAGTTTTTGATCAATGAATTCAATGGTGCGGGTCTGACCGATGCCGAAATGAACAAAATCACCTGGGAAAACACCGCACGCTTCTTTGATCTGGATCCTTTCTCAATCATCAAGAAGGAGCAGTCATCAGTTGGCGCTCTCAGGGCACTGGCAACTGATGTCGACACCACGGTGCGTTCACGCAAGGAATGGCGCCAGCGCTTTGAGCTGGCCAATTCCTGATCACGATCTGAAACTACAAAATTGGGAGAAATCATGGATGGAGTAATGAATGGCATCCGCATTCTTGAAGTTGCTGAGCACACTTTTGTGCCAGCGGCATCGGCAGTATTAGCCGACTGGGGTGCAGACGTGGTCAAGGTAGAGCACGTCACTCGCGGAGATGCGATGCGTGGCCTGATGGCGACTGGTGTGATGAACTTTGGTGATCCAGATGCGCCGCATGTTTTGCTTGAGCACTCCAATCGCGGCAAGCGGAGTATTGGACTGGACCTATCAACTGAAGAGGGCGTTGAAATTCTCTACAAGCTCGCCAAGCACGCCGATGTGTTTCTAACCAACAAACTGCCAAAAGTCTTGAAGGCTCTGAAGATCGAAGTTGAGGACATTCGCAAGCACAATCCGAACATCATTTACGTTCGTGGCACTGGTTATGGTCCTCTTGGCCCAGACGCTGACCGTGGCGGTTACGACATCCTCGGATACTGGTGTCGTTCAGGTCTCGCGGTGGCGAACACTCCGCCAGAACTCGTGGATCGAATCAACGCCCAACCCGGGCCGGCTTACGGAGACTCGATCGGAGCGATGACCATTGCCGGTGGAATTTCGGCTGCACTTTTGCACCGCGAACGCACGGGCGAAGCCAAAGTTGTCGACGTATCACTCATGGCAACTGGTATGTGGGCAATGGGTGCGGGAATCGCTCTTTCACTTCAGATGGGGTTCCCTTTTAAGCAGACGCCACCAAACCGCTCGATGTTGCGTAACCCACTGGTTGGGGGATACCGCACCAAGGACTCAAGGTTCATCTTCTTCTCATGCCTGCAAGCATTTCAATACTGGCCAGACATGTGCCGTGTACTTGGGCGCCAGGAATTGGTTACCGATGAGCGATTCAACTCTCATGAGAATCTCATGCAAAATGCCCTGGCCGCTGCAGAGATTCTCGATGCAGAGTTTGCTGCGAAGGATTTCAATGAATGGAAATCGATCCTCTCGGACTTCAAAGGTCAATGGGCACCGGTGCAGGATTCACTCGAAGTAGTTCAGGATCCACAGACTGTGGCCAACGGATACGTAGTGCAATCAGCTAACGCGCAGGGAAAGCCGTATTCATTGGTAGCCACCCCCGTGCAGTTTGATGGCAAGCCTTCACAACCGCGCCGGGCACCCGAATTCAATGAGCATGGTGATGAGATTCTCACTGACTTGTTAGGTATGGAATGGGATTCCGTAGTTGATCTCAAGGTCAAGGGAGTTGTTGCGTGAGCAGTGCGGTTTATTACGACCCGTTCGACTACGCAATCGATCAGAACCCGTATCCGATTTGGGAGCGGATGCGCGAAGAAGCCCCTCTTTACTGGAATGAAAAGTACGGCTTTTGGGCGGTGAGCAGATTCGCTGATGTTTGGTCGGCGTATCACAACACTGAAACATTCAGTTCAACTCACGGTGTGAGCTTGGACATGATGACCGATACGGCAACCGACATGACCTACATGATGATCTTCATGGACCCGCCGGAGCATTACAACTTTCGGCGCCTAGTTAGTTCGCCGTTTGCCCCGAAGCGAATTGCTGCACTTGAGTCAATGATCCAGGCATACACAAATCAGTATCTCGACAATCTTGCTGGGTCGAAGTCTTTTGACTATGTGCAGGATTTTGGCGCGTGGTTGCCACCAATGGTCATTGGCGCACTCGTTGGCGTGCCCGAATCGGATCGTGACATGTATCGCCGCTGGACTGATGAATCACTCCATATCGAAGAAGGCCAGACAGGCCCGAGCGAGAAAGCACAGAAGGCCCGTGTGGAAGGCGGCGCATATGTGTGGAACATGGTGCAGGAACGGCGCAAGAACCTCGGTGACGACATGATCTCTGATCTGCTTCAAGCCGAGATTGATCAAGACGGTGAAAAGCGAAAACTTACAGACTTGGAAGTTGTCGCATTTGTTCAGCTCTTGGCTGGCGCGGGTTCAGAAACCGTTGCTCGTTTCTTGGGCTTTGCTGGCGTAGAGCTTGGTCGCAATCCAGACCAACGCAAGATCTTGGTTGATGACCCGAGTGTGATCCCGAATGCAGTTGAAGAGTTGTTGCGCTTTGAGGCCCCATCACCGGTCAACGGCCGCTGGGTCATGCATGACACCGAAATTAATGGTACGAAGATTCCGAAAGATTCGAAGATCCTCTTGATTAACGGCAGCGCTAACCGTGATCCGCGCGAATACGACGAGCCAGAAAAGTTGAAAGTAAAGCGTGAGATCAAACGCCACATCACCTTCGGCTACGGACCCCACTTCTGCCTCGGTGCATCTCTTGCGCGGCTTGAGGCAAAAGTTGCTCTCGCCGAAACACTGAAGCGTTATCCGAATTGGGAAGTGGATGAAGCCGGCCTCGAAATGGTGCGAACCACAACCGTTCGTGGTTATGCGAAGGTGCCGATTACTGTCTAAACAGTGAGTGTTTGGGCTTTTGACATAGACGGCACAGTGATCGGCGCGATTCGCAGTGATGTATTGCGACCAGGAACCGTTGAGATCTTCCAAGCGATCACTGCCTCTGGCGCTCGAGTAGTTCTATGGAGCGCAGGTGGCAGCGAATACGCCGAGCGGATGGCGGCTAACCACGGGATCATCGATCACGTGCATGGGTTTTTTGAAAAGCCGGATCGAAATGGTGCTGCGCATTATTCGGTTGATCACATTCCTGAGCCCTTGCGTCCCACTGTCTTTGTGGACGATTCCCCAGGTGATTTACCACCACATTGGGATGTAATTGCGGTTGATCCGTTTATGGGCTCTAACCCACATGATCGGGGTTTGGATACCGTGCGCACGCGATTACGCCTAGCCTGAGTTTGTTCACCCAGCCCGGGTGGCGGAATTGGTAGACGCGGGGGGCTTAAACCCCCCTGGTGGCAACACCGTATGGGTTCGAATCCCATCCTGGGCACAAAGTTTTAATTGGCAGAATCGGAATCGCGTTCTTCCCGCAAGTCGCGAAGAATCAGAATCGCAGCGATGCCACAGATGGTCCATGCGATGGTGCGCACAAGGTTTGCTGCCATCAGAGTGTCAAATACGTCGGGGTCAAAACCATCCAGCAGTTTTCCGTGTGCGGGCGCTGACCAAATTCCGCTGATTAAAAGCACTACAGACATCGCTGCTGCGTTTATCACCGCGACCACACGAAGCTTTGGGTTTGGGCCCAAAAAAGCGATAGCAAGAATCGCAATCAGCGTGATTCCTTCGGTAAGCCAAGGTGCAATCAGTAACTTTCCAATTTTGTCGACATGCTCCGATTGCAGCGCGTCGTAAATCGATTCGCTATCGGTCTGGTAGGTGAGTTTTCCTACCGTTCCAAGCTGTGGATAGTTGAGGACATGAATGGTCCAGATCAGACCCACCATGAACCAGGTGGCTACGGCATGAATAGTTGCAATGATTCCTTGAGTCTGGCGACTCACAGAGAATGGAAACTTCATCAAAAGATGGTTGCTTCTTTGCCAGCGGGATTTTGTCCTTGTGGGAAATTACGAACCAGTGATTCCTGCACGAAGGAAGCAACGAGCTTGCCATCTTGTGTGAATGCATGCCCGCGGCCGTAAACGCGTCCACCACCTGCGTACATCGCTTCGTGATCAATCAGAATCCAATCGTTCACATTTACATCAGCGTGAAATGCCAGCGACTGAGTGAGTACCCCAGTTGAAACAGACAGGTGTGCCATCGCTTGCCCGATGCCTTCATGCGGAAACATTGCGGTTGCGATCAGCCATCCGTCGGTTGCGTGTGAAAGCAGCGCGCGATGAAGTGACTGATCATCTGTTGGTGTGCCAGCGAATCGAATCCAGAGTTGCAATGTAGGTGGCCGCACCATCGCTGGCTCCAGATAATCAAAATCACCCACGATTAGGGTTTCGGGTGCGCCAGTATTAATCCACCTCGCCTTTGTTGGGTCAGGCGCGGGAACATCTGGCATAACTGGAGTTTGATGGTGGATCAGGTCTGCTTCATCGACGTCGGTTAGCAAAAGACTGCTCGCGCAGGTGCGCCCATCCTGAACAAAATCAATCGATACACCGCCGATGTTGCGACCCTCGTAAAGGGATTCAACTTTGATGTCAACTGGATCTGTGACACGCAAGCCTTTTGCGAACACCGTTTGAATCGACTTCACGCGCTTGGAACTGTGGGTGCGAGTGGCGGCGACAATCGCCTGCCCGAGAAGTTGACCTCCAAACACAACACCGCGTCCTTCAGGTAGGTGAGGAGCTCTGTATGTGTTGGGGGCAACTTCTGCTAGCGCAAATGAATCAAGTAGACCCTGCAAGTGGGCATTGGACATACTTCCCCCGTATCTAGATGACCAGAATGGTCGTCCTCATTATTAGTCTCTCTTGGGTGCGCAATGCGACTGCACTGCGTTGTGGTTAGGTGGGGGATATGCGACCAATACTGGGACTTCGATATGACTTGCGCTCGGCTCCATTCGGCAAAGATCACGCCACGTTGTATGCAGCGATGCTTGAGCAGGTGCAGTGGGCTGATCGGCTCGGTTTCACCACGGTCACGTTTTCCGAACACCATGTTTCCGACGATGGGTACTTGCCTTCACCATTAATGGCAGCCGCAACGGTGCTTGGGGCCACAAAACAGATTCGGGCAATGGTGTCTGCTCTGCTACTTCCGCTCTATGACCCAATTCGTTTGGCAGAGGACATGGCAGTTCTTGATCTCTTAAGTGGTGGACGCATCGATCTCACGATCGGAGCCGGATATCGAAAAGAAGAATTCGACCTACTCAACCGACCCTTCAAGGGCCGGTTCAAGGAGATTGAAGAGAGCGTGGATGCGTTGCGCAAAGCCTGGACTGGTGAGCCATTTGAATACAAAGGCCGCACGGTTCAGGTACTACCTAAACCATTGAGACCGGGTGGCCCGATGTTGCTTTTGGGCGGCTCCTCCGAAGGTGCGGCGCGTCGTGCGGCGCGAATTGCTGATGGATTTGTACCTACGGTTCCCGAACTTGTCTCGGTCTATTTCGAAGAGTGCAAAAACCTTGGCAAAGAACCCGGAATCGCCGGCGGTGCGTCTGGTCCAATGTTCATCCATGTGAGCGAGGATCCCGATCGAGCTTGGGCGAAAATCGCACCGCACGCGTTGCATGAGTCGAACTCCTATGGGCGTTGGCTGAGTGAGAACGGGAATCTTGGTCCGTATCAAGAGGTGGATAATGCCGACCTACTCCGTGCGAGCGGCACCTATGCGGTGATGACTCCCGACGAAGCCGTTGCGCATGCGCGAAGCAGCTTTATGTTGATGCTCCACCCGCTGATGGGAGGGCTCGACCCCGATGTGGCCGCTGAGTCGCTTGACCTTATTGAGCGTAAGGTCTTGCCCCAGTTTGAGACCCCTTAGAATGGGGACATGAAACGCTTCATTGCTCCATTAGTTGCGCTTGCTGCCGGGCTATTCATTGTCGCGTCACCGACATCGGCTTCGGTGAAGCCTTCAGCTCTGCCCCCACTTCCAGACGGCTACGAGGAATTTGTTCCGACTTTTGATTTCCAAGAGTTGATTGGGTCCCAAATAACCGGAGCCTCACTTGTCGACATGTCTTGCATAGTTGATTCGGTAGCTGGAACGAATTTGTTTTCGGAATCTGATCCCGAATTCACCGTCATTGAACGGCTCGGAGACATGCCAGTGGCATTTTCTGATCCCAATGCAGATGTCGTATTGGAATGTGGACTCGAGATTGGGTTTCCAAGCGAACCACAAGAAATCTCGGGCACAATTAGCAATCCCGCGATGAGTGAATTTCTTGGAACCCCGTCGGGCGCAATCAACATGCTCTGCGATATTGATGCAACGCCGACTGTCACAATTCAAATGCGATTTGGGGGCGCTATTCCAGGTGGCGCCGATATCACGGCCATCGGTTCGGATTCTCTAATCCCATTCGTCTGCAATATGTTGATCATTTTTGAAGGCGAAGAAACAAGTTTGTTAGTGGGAAGTGTCGAGGGCGCTTTGGAAATCTTCGATCCTTTTGACTCGACGACCCTATGCAACCGTACGCGGGTCATTAGTTGTGTCGCAATCCGTCTTCAAGATGCACAAACTGAAATCACAAGTGCGTCAGGCAAATTTGAAGGGTATGTGGGCACGGGCACGTTCAGCTTCCAAAATCAATTCACCCTCCCAAGCATTGACTCGCTGCTCTCAATGGCTGGTGTCAGCCCAGCCCGATTCAGCGATTCCAAGCTGTCGGCCAGCAAGCGAACAGGTCGCAACGCAACGCTCCAGCTTGATCTAGAGCCGGGTCGCAACAGGGCAAGCATCGTTCATCCATATAAAGCTCCTAGTCGAGCAATGGCAACGATCCGTGATGGGGAACAGATAGTTGTTGTGTCGTCACAGACCGGCTCTTGTGTGATCTCAGCGCGCCGTGGCACGGGTACTTGGAAAAGAGTTGCTCAGGTTGGTCTAAGTCAAGATGGTGCTGCGCGCTTGTCGCTAAGTGGTGTGAATCTCGCCAATTTCAAGTCAACGGGAGTTCTCCGTAACGGTGTTGTGACCCTTCGTGCCGCATGCGGTCCGCAGCGCACGTGGACCGATACGAAACAGGTCAAGTACTTGGGTCGCTGACTTTTGGGGAATTGCTCACCGACTCACTCAACCTGACACAGTTGCAATATGGAGATTGAGCACGGCAAAGAAACACCACCGCCTGCGATTCCATCGGGCACAGTTGCGATATTGCGAGATGGTTCTGCGGGTGTAGAAGTGCTTATGGTTCGCCGCCCCGCATCGGAACGCGACACATTTTCTGGACTCTGGGTTTTTCCTGGTGGCAAAGTTGAAAAAGGTGACTTCGTTGATGACGAAAGTGAATTGGGTTTGGCGCTTCAAGCAGCAGTTAGAGAAACCCAAGAAGAGGTTGCCCTGCAATTGGAAAGCCACGAGCTCGTGCCCCTCAATCGGTGGGAGCCAAAGCCTGTAAAGGCCCTAACGAAGAGATTTTCGGCATGGGTGTTTCTGGCGCGTGCAACCGATGCTGAAGTGGTAGTTGATGGTGTTGAGATTCACGATCACGATTGGCTTGCTCCGGCCGATGCGATCAAACGCCATAGTGGTGGAGAAATTGGCCTGTCACCACCAACATGGCACACATTGCATGAACTATCGCAGCATCAATCCGTTGATCTTGCATTGAGCTGGGCTTCGAATCGTGAACCAGAGCACTACTACTCGAGTTTTGGTGAAGTAGATGGCCACACAATCATCGTGTGGCATGGAGATGCGTTGAGTGGTGGTGAGGATCATGAACGCCACCGGCTCTGGTTGATTGACGGTGCGTGGCGTTATGAAAGGTCGCGGTAGTGGAGGTTCGCTACTCGAAAGAAGCCGAGATATATCGAAGCGAACTTCGCAAAGTCTTGAAAGCAAACTTGCCGGTTGGCTGGCAAGGGATAGGTGCCTTGTCGGAAGATGAACGTGAGAAGTTTGCCGAAGAGTGGAAGAAAGTGCTGCACCAAAACGGCTTGCTTGCAGTCAATTGGCCAAAAGAATATGGCGGTGCGGGTCTTAGCTTCATTGAACGTGTAATCCTCAACGAGGAACTCACTTATGCCGGAGCCGAATTAGATGACGTGAAACTTGCACTTGGTGTAAACCAACTTGGGCCCACGCTGATGGCAGTAGGCACCGAGGAGCAGAGAGAATACTTTTTGCCACGGATTTTGTCGGGTGAGCACCAATGGTGCCAAGGCTATTCGGAACCGAATTCAGGTTCTGATCTCGCTGGCCTTGCGGCCTCGGCTTACCGTGACGGCGATGAATGGGTAATCAACGGGCAAAAGATCTGGACTTCAGAAGCACACACTGCCAACTGGATCTATCTGCTTGTTCGTACTGATGCCGAAGCTCCAAAACACGAGGGTGTGACCTTCATGTTGGTGGATATGAATCAGCCTGGGGTCGAAGTTCGCAAGGTGGTGAACATCTGTGGAAGCCACGACTTCAATGAAGTTTTCTTCACAAATGCCAGAACGCCCCATAAATATGTAGTCGGTGATGTAAACAAAGGCTGGTCAGTATCCACTGTGCTCTTGAGTGAGGAGCGGGGAAATGATCCCACGCAGCGGGGAATCATTCATCGCGCACAGCTGAATACACTCATTGAGGCGGCACGCGAACGCGGCGCACTAAGTGATCCGATAATGCGCCAACGTTTAGCCAAGGCGCACACCGATGTGGAGATTATGAGATGGCTCGGCCTCAAGATGTTGAGTGATGCGCTGAACAATCGTCCAACAGGCCCTGAGGGCTCACTTTTCAAAATCATGTGGTCTGAGTATCACCAGCGGCTCACGAATCTGGCGATGGATATCATTGGAATTGAATCAACAACGCCATGGGGCATGAAACCAGCAAACTTCTTCATTGATCTGCCTGGTGCGCCATTTTCAACACGGTCATGGATGTGGAGCTTCTTGGCGGCGCGATCTGACACCATCCGTGGTGGCACCGGTGAGATACAACGCAACATCGTGGGAGAGCGCGTGCTCGGCTTGCCCAAAGAGGTGCGAATGGATAAAGGGCCTTGGAACAAAACTCTCCGGTGAATATGAAAATCAGCCGACTCGAACTCATTCATGTGACGATGCCGATGGTGTCGAAATTTGAGTCAGCGCATTCGTCGCGCTCTGAGCGCGAATTGTTCCTCGTGAAGCTCACCTCGTCTGATGGCGTAACCGGATGGGGAGAGTGTGCCGCTGAGAAGGTTGCTGGTTACAGCGATGAGACGATCGGGAATGCAGCTCAGGCGATCAGAAACACCTTTGGTCCAGATCTTGCTAGTCGTGGTGCAGTCACCGCAACAGATGTGGACGAACTGGGTATCGGGAGTCCACACACAAGTTTTGCTCGCAGTGCATTACAGCAAGCGATCTTGGATGCTGAATTGCGTATGACAAACACAAGCCTTGCCCAATATTTCGGCATTACAGCCGAATTCGTATCGCCAGGTGTGGTTGTGGGTCTGAAGAGCGATCAAGGTGCACTTCTACGAGATGTTGATGGCTACATTGCGGACGGGTATAAACGGATCAAGTTCAAAATTGAA
>CAIYHK010000081.1 GCA_903925985.1 uncultured Actinomycetes bacterium | reverse complement strand
GACATCTCCATTGGGACCCGGCACAGCGCCGTTACCAAACCCGCCATTTGGCATTCCTGCCGGCAAAGCTTTGGCAGCGGACAATGTGCCCTTGCCAGGGGTGCTACCACTGGCAAGCGCTGAAAGTGTTGGATAAGTGGAGATGCCACCGCCACCGCCACCACAGTCGTCCGACAGTTTTGATGCACCGGCATCGTCGGTCATGTCTAATGAGACCTGAAGTGTGTCACCAATCGAGTCAAGTGGTACTAGCTGCATGTTTCCGTAGATATACAAGTAGTTCAGAGTGTTTGAAGTGACAGTGTAAGTAGAACCATCAAATGCCCCAACTAAACCCCCACTGAGCGAGTAGTAAGGCATGGACGCTGCCGGAGCACCGTCTGTTGATTGGGTGATATCAACCAGAGACCCCACTGCGCCGACTTTGAAGACTTTCTCAAGATTTAGTACGTCATTGGCTTCAACGTCGTCTGTGAAGCAGAGCTGATTAGGAAATTGCAGGCGGACTGCCCCACTAAAATTCGTGGGGATAACCGCACCATTTGCGTCGTTGACAACGTCCATAAATACATATGTGTAGTCGCTCGAGGAGCTTTGATCCGGTGCGACACCGTCAGCAAGCAGACTGTTGCCTATTGAGTCAATCTCAATGTTTTTGGTGCTACCTGATGTGTTTGTGACAGTGATGATTTTGTAGTACTGGAGATAATCAATGTCGGCTTTGCATGCCAAGGTGGCAATAGAGAAGGTCTGACCTGAACCGGGAGAAGAATTTCGGCTACACGGGGCACCCGCACCCGAGGTACGCGATGCACTCCAAGTGTGGGTGGTCGAGACCACCGTGAGGCCCGCATCTGGTGTCGGCGCACCGAACTCTTCGGCGGAGAACTCCTCTGGATTGTCCTCCCAAACCGGATCGCCACTGCCGATGTTGGCTGAGGTGGTTATTTCAATGGTTTGGCCGTTCAGAACGACAACATTGCCAGTGTCTTGGTCAATAGCAATCGCCATTTCGAGTGTTGGATATATCGGGCCAATGCCTGCGGCACTGACTAGAGAGGCGCCCGACACGAGTGCGAGACCAGATAACAGTCCCATCGTGGCGAGGCTTGCTCCGATGCGCTTGAGCAACGATTTGTTTTTCATGTTTTGTCCTGCCTATAGGTGATGAAAAGTTGATTTGTACCCTAGTTCTATTGGGAGCACGGTACAAACATCACCCCTCGGTGCGGGAGGCTTTACCTGCACACAACAAATAGCAAAAGTTGAGCCACGCCCGTCTAGGGAAAGGGCTGGAAGGCAAACTTGAACCCATGATTGAGCATTCCTTCTCCCGCATGGGCACCTCCGTGAAGGTTTTGTTGCCTGCTGGGGATGAGGCGATGCTGGATTTTGTTCACGCCCGAAGCTGGAACCTGGAGGCGCTTTGGTCGCGCTTCATCGGCACCTCAGATATCGCGATGCTCGCGTTGGCCGGGGGGCAAGCGGTTCAGGTGGCGACTGAAACCATCGAGTTGGTCGAGCAAATGCTTCAGGCTCATTTTGCGACCGAAGGGTTTTTCGATCCGACCCTGATGGCGGCCTTGAATGAAGCGGGGTATTCGAAATCAAAAGTGAGCCACGATTTGTCGGTGTTGCCAGTTGCTGGTGGCTCAAGTGCTTTGAGTGACGTGCGAATAGATCACAACACGAACGAGATCACTTTGCCAGCAGGAATGAGCTTGGATCCCGGAGGAATCGGCAAAGGTATGGCCGCCGATTTGATCGCTAGGGATCTTATGGACATGGGAGTTCAAGGTGTGAGCATCTCCATGGGAGGAGATGTTGCACTCGCTGGAACACCTGATGACGGTGACAATTGGGTGGTCAACATCGGCGCGCCGCATGATTACACCGAAGTCATCGACACAGTCAGACTGCGTGCAGGTGGCGTTGCAACCTCAACACTCGCTGCGCGCACTTGGGACACGGATGGCGAACACCGCCATCATGTGATTGACCCTCGCACAAGAAAACCAGTTTCTGTGACACCAATATCAACTTTGCAGGCATGTGTCGTAGCAGGATCAGCGGCGTGGGCCGAAGCATTTGCTACAGCACTCACAGTTTGTGCGTCTGAAGATGCCGAGAGATTGGTGATACGGCACAACCTGGCGGCGTTATTAATTCTTCACAATGGTCAACGCATTGAACTTGGTTCGTGGGCCGCGTTGCGGTGAGAATCAAACTTCTTGCACCACTTGATGAATCTTGGCAACAAATGCATCTAGATCAGCAAGCTTGGTGGGCTCGCTCATGATTCCAAGATGTAGCGAGTCGCAATATCGACGTAGCGTGATATTCATGAAGCGACCTGCCACCAAACTTGGTGTCGGATAGTTGGAATTCATCTTGTAGCCAGCGAACCACCGTGGACCTGATGGCCCTGGCACATTAGAGACTGAGATGTTTCCTGCTGCCGTGCCAACTTCAGGCTTCAATCGTTGGCGTGCTGCGAACGGCTTTTCATAAGTTGGTGTTGAATCGTGCATCAACTGTGAGCGACGCAGTTCGTTACGAATTGATCGCTGTACAAAAACAAACCGGTCTGCATGATCTGCAATCTGTGTGCCAAGCAACGGCAGAGTCATGTTCAAGTAGTTGCCGTACAGCCCGTCAGCATCCGCCCGCAGACTTCGCGGCATGATCCCAATTGTGCTGCTGTCGCCGAGCGCATCAAGCTCGCCAATTTCCTCCAAATGCATGCGGAATGCGCCACCCACAATGGTCATCATCAGATCATTGACAGTTCCCCCAAGTGCTTTTGCACAAGATTTGATGTGATTGAGGTCAAGGTCAACAAAAGCAAACGAGCGTTCCCGACTTGAGGGACCATCCAGTGATGGGATTTCTGGTGTGAGCTGGCGTTTGAATTGTGGATCACTTCGAAGAGCTTTCAATTCAGCCGAAGCATGTTCGCGGAGATCGGCACGGGATTGATCCAACGATTTTGCTCTGCGGGCGCGCATCAATGATTGGGCGATCCAAATCGGTGCAATTGGTGCTCGATCCTTGCGGTAGATCACCTGTGACGCTGTAAGCGGATTCGACTCCTCATCTGTAATGGCATCGAGGACATTTTGAAAGCCAACACCATCGGCAACAGCATGATGATGCTGAACCAGCATGGCGACATCTCCGTATGGCTTCAAAGATTCATCGAGGTTTTCAAAAAATGTGATTCGAAATGGTGGGCGATCACGTGGGAGTGGGATCAACACCTGTTCGCAAACGTATGACTTCAGTTGGTCAATCGTGACTGGATTAGTTGCATTCCATTTAGAAGTGACCTTATTAATGTCTACTTCGCCGACATTTATCCAGGCGCCGGAATCAATATTTAATGGCGCAGCTTTATATCGAACGGGCCATGGTGTGGCGGGCAAACGCGAGATCAAGTGTTGTTGTGCACGTGACGCGAACTCACCGGCCGTGTGGTCTCCACACTTCAGAAAGATCAACCCGCCGATTTGTAGGGGATTGTTTTCATTTTCAATGCAGAGCCAGCGGTGGTCAGATGCATTCAGGAATCTCACCTAGAAAGTCCTATCAGCCGTAAGTGAAGAACTCGTAATTCAATGCTTTGAAAGCAGCAATGATGCTTGGAAGGAAGTAGAGCATCTGCTCCCAGTCATTGGTCGCATCATGGAAAAGAATCGTGGATGACAAGCCACGGTCACGTCGTGCCTCGGCTTCAATCACGGTTTGCAACGTTGGGTTTGCAGCGGTTGCAATGCGAGTCCAACTCAGGCTCCAAAGAACTGAGGTCATCCCAAGACCAGTGATCACTGAGTCAACATGATCATTGGTGGCACCATAAGGGGGCCTGATGCATGATGGTGCAACACCAGTGGCGGATCGGATCGCGTCGTTGCACATCGTTATTTCTGCGGTTGGATCAGCAAGTGTGGTTAGATCCTGATGTGACCATGAATGGTTTTGCACTGAATGGCCGAGATCGACGAGGCCACGGGCGGCATCCGGCGATCGCCCAACAACATTGCCTACAAAGAACCACGTACCAAAAATTCCGTTGTCATCAAGAATTTGGCGCGTCTTAAAAGTGCCTGGCCCAGGGCCGTCATCAAAGGTGAGTGCAATCCGACCACCTTCGCGACCTGCACTCGCAAGCCGCGAATCAATAAGACCCGCGAGTCCACCACTGGTTGCCAATGCTCCAATTGCCAGCCCTGATCGGGACAGAAACCCACGACGGTCCACCAACAAACAATAAGAGTTGTGCGTATTGGAATGCGGTTATTGGTCGAGATGTCGTGCCGCGCTACGACATCTTGGCGAGTTCTGCTGCAATCACACCTTGCACGTGCTGGCGCAGGAGAGATACCTCTCCGCGAGAATATTCACTTGTTTCAATTGGGGCGAGTACCCGTAATTCAGCCTTTACCTGATTGAAAGTCCATGAATTGGGTGTGAGCGCGTTGTAAGTGCCATTCAAGACCATCGGCAAGATTGGCACTCCTGCTTCAATGGCCAATTTGAACGCACCATCTTTGAACTCAGCGAGTTCTCCCGATCGACTGCGTGTGCCTTCGGGGAACATCATCACCGATACCTTCTGCTCGAGTTTGTCTTGGCATTCACGTAGTGCTTTGATTGCACTTCGGGGATCGCCGCGCCGGATTTCGACATCACCGGCCAAACGCATCATCCAGCCGGCAACTGGGACTTTGAAAAGGCTTTGTTTGCTCATCCATTTCATCTCCCAAGGGAGTTGGCT
Source organism: uncultured Actinomycetes bacterium (assembly GCA_903925985.1). Classification (GTDB taxonomy): domain Bacteria; phylum Actinomycetota; class Acidimicrobiia; order Acidimicrobiales; family Ilumatobacteraceae; genus CAIYHK01. The sequence continues at coordinate 936 of CAIYHK010000081.1, read as the reverse complement.
AATGAGCAACATGTCGACAAAAGATTGATGATTGCAGACCACCACATAGGGAGCCCTTGGATTTGCTGGGAAGGTGCCACTGATTTTGAACTTCCAATGAGGGTTCAACAACCGATGCACTACCGTCAGCCGACGAAACAAAAATCCAGGCCAATAACGGGCACGATCAAAGGGTTGTGTAATCAGAAATGTGAGTGCCACGGCAGGTAGCCAAATCGCACACAGAAGTCCGAAGGTGAACCATGACCATGCGGACAACGGGTATTTGGCTAGAGACTTCATTGAATACAGCCTTACAGATCAATCCCAGCCATGGGCTCGAATGTGATCACCATCTTCATCAATTTTCCGACCTTGCCATCGCAACTTGCCGGGTGTCCGTGAAAGATTGGCGATCAGACCTTGCATTGGTGTGCCATCGAGTTCGGCGATGAGACCGCGCTCAATAAAGTGCGGGTCTGTCGCAATGTCTTCCATGTCAAGAACATGACCGGCAGCTGCCTCAGCTTGAGTAAATGTATTCACAACTTCCTCAGAAGTGCGTGCGGCGCAGTATTCGGCAAGCAGTGAGTCAAGTGCAGACCTATTCGTCACACGATCAGCAAATGTGGCAAACCTCGGGTCATCGCCAACTCCGAGAAGCATGAGTACACGCTGTGCAACGGAATCGGCAGATGCAGAGATGCCGACCCAGCGTTCGTCTTTGCATTGGAAAGTGCCACGGGGAACGGAATACGGAATTGCTGAACCCATGCGTTGTTGTTGCTCACCTGTAAGCGCATAAAGAGTGGGCAGGACACCGATCATTTGGAAGATGGTCTCCAATAAATTGACATCAACAACTTGACCCATACCTGAGTAGAGAGCAACCATCGTTGCGAATGCGGCAGTTATGCCTGTGACCTCATCGGTGAGTGCAATCGGAGGAAGCAGTGG
>CAIYHK010000080.1 GCA_903925985.1 uncultured Actinomycetes bacterium | reverse complement strand
CTCCCCAAGACCCACCGTTTGCCGAGACCAATCCGTTTGAGCCTAACAGCCCCTACGCGGCCAGCAAGGCATCATCGGATCACCTTGTGCGAGCCTGGCATCACACCTATGGCCTGCCGGTACTCACCACCAACTGCAGCAATAACTACGGGCCGTTTCATTTTCCGGAGAAACTGATCCCGCTCGTGATTCTGAATGCACTGGCCGGCAAACCCTTGCCCATCTACGGCGATGGGCAACAAGTGCGCGACTGGCTGTTTGTGACGGACCACTGCCATGCCATTGCCCGCGTCCTTGAAGCGGGCCGTGTGGGTGAGACCTACAACATCGGTGGCTGGAACGAGAAAGCCAACATCGATGTCGTTAAGACGATCTGCGAACGCCTTGATCAGCTACGCCCCCGTACCGACGCCAAACCCTATGCTGATCAGATCACCTTTGTAAAAGACCGTCCCGGCCACGATCGCCGCTACGCGATTGATGCCCGCAAGATCGAGCGCGAACTAGGCTGGAAACCACAAGAGACCTTCGAATCCGGCATTCAGAAGGCCGTGCAGTGGTATCTCGACCACCCCGAGTGGGTAAAGGGCGTGACAAGCGGTGAATATCGCAAGTGGATTGGAAAACAATACGGTTAATCATGAATACATCACAGCGCCCCACCCCTGTCGAAGGTACCTTCACCATCCGCAACTTCACCTTCGAATCTGGTGAAACGCTCGACTCGCTCACAATCGGCTACGCCATGTACGGCAAACTCAATGCCGCACGCGACAACCTGTGTTTAGTTATGCCTGGCACAAGCAACCTTCGGCATGGCACTGCAGAACACGTGGGCCCCGTTCGCGCCTACGACACCGATCGATATTGCGTGGTGTGTACAGACTCCATCGGCGGTGGCACATCCTCCAAACCGGGTGATGGCTTATTTAATAAGTTCCCGCGCTACACCATCCGCGATATGGCCCGTGCGCAGTATCAACTGGCTTCTGAAGGCCTAGGGCTCGGCACGCAGCAAGTGGCTCTACTCGCAGGCGCCTCGATGGGCGCCTTTCAAGCCCTTGAATGGCTGATCCATTTCCCTGATTCCGTCAAAAATGCAGTCTTGCTTGTCCCCGCATGGAAAGCAGGCAACACCTTCCTGATGGCAACCAAGCGCATGTTCGACATCATCGAACTCGATCCAAACTGGCGCGATGGGCAGTATCACAAGCACGCCCCGCTGACTCAGCCCGAGGCTGGGCAGCGCGCAGCGGGTCGACACTACTTTACGTGGACTGTGACGGATGATTACCTCGAGACAACTTCACTCAAGACCCGTGATGAAGAGGCTGAACGCGCAGGCAACGGTTTTGCCAGCTGGGATGCATGGAGCCTCGTCAGGCGCTATCAAGCCTCCTCTGCGCATGATGTCAGCGCGCCGTTTGGTGGGGATTTAAAGAACGCACTCGACAAGGTGAAGGCACGTGTTCTGGTGCTGCCGTGCTCTCAAGATCGCTTGCTAGGGTTTGAGAATGCGAAAGAGATTGCAGAAGGGATTAAAGGTGCGACGTGTGTTGAGGTGGATTCGAATAAAGGGCACCTTGCTTGGCGACCTCTGGTGGGATCGGCTGAGACGAATGAGATTACACAAGCAGTGAAGCAGTTCTTAAACTAAACACAATATTCGCGCCTACTTCGCAGCCTTCACACAAGGCTGCATTTCCACCAGACGAACCTTATCGATCATCTTCTTTTGTTCCTCAATCGGAACCTGGCGAAACTGAAAATATCCAGCAAGCCTATCCGCCACACTCACACAAGGCTCAGGATACACATACCCCGGCGGCGTGCTACCCGAGTAACCATTTAGCGTCTTTAACTTATGGTCCTGCGCGTAGATCATCGCATCAATCTCAGTCATGTAGAAAGGCTCTTCTTTGCGCTGAGCGACATAAATCACGGGGCCTTCGCTCGGGGGGTACCCAATTACCCGACCGAGCTCACTTTGACGCGCCTCCCATAGATCCCGCGCAAAATGTTGTGGCCTGTAAAAAACTGTCTCCGCACTAACTAAACCGATCACGGTCACAGTCACTAATCCGGCTCCAACCACGGAGGTAAACCGACCCCTCAACCAACTCACGCCCATTGCGACCAAAATTGATACCGGCAAGAGAATTACCAAAATAATTCTCGATACCGCGCGTATCGCATCTAACCCAGGGATCCGGACGATATAAAAGTAGAGTGAGTAGCCACTCACGACCACAGACATTCCGACTAGGATCAAAATACTAATAGCACTTATCGCGCCTAGACTTCGACTACCAGCAGGCAGGACTCCTCCTCGTGCAAGCGAAATCAAACCAAAAAACACTAGCGCGAGCGTTCCTAGTCCGATAAACATTTGATGTTCGGGTCGCATCGGAAAGTCCGCCACACCTCTACCTAGCCAACCTGTGAGTGCCGATCGATCAGCCAACAGATAACTAGACAGCCGTGGCTTTAAGGAGTCCAACACTTCCATGGGCCTACGCACCCGGTACTCCATCGAAACTGATTGATAGTGACTCAGCATCCAGAAAGCCAGCCCTGACATTAATAACGCGAGGACCATCAGAAATACGTTTCGCGATAGCGCCAGAGACTCAGCAGCCCGGCAACCCATGCCACTCG
>CAIYHK010000079.1 GCA_903925985.1 uncultured Actinomycetes bacterium | reverse complement strand
TGAAGATTCCAAGCAACCTTCAGGAATCGCCAAGCCCACTGATACACCTGAGCCACGAATTGACCCAGCAGTTGATCCAGCTTCATGGTTTGACTCACCTGCAGACATTGCAATTCTTGGTGCCGCTCCGCTTGGGGCAACGATTCGCAGAAGCAGTGAGCAGCCATCGGTTTCGAGTCTCAAATCGCGTGATGAGTATGTAGCGACCGTTGCACTGGAACAACAGGCAGGCACACTGCAACAGTTGGGCAACTGGTTTCTTACGCCAACTGAAGTTGCAGTCGCACAGCGAATCAGTAAGACATCCGTCTGACACACTCTCGCCTCGTGATTAACCAATGACCGACGGCAATTACGAATCAATCAAAGAAAAGGTTCGGGCACTCCTAAATCGCGCCAATCATCCAAACACTCCTCAGCCCGAAGCAGAAACCGCAATCGAGCTGGCATTTCGCTTAATGCAAAAGCATGGCCTTTCCGAATCAGAGATTGGCGGCGCAAAGGACGGCTCCTCAGCCGAAATAGTTGTGAAGCGGGTGGCTGTAAGAGGCAAGTACCGAGTGCAACGCCAAAATCTCTTGTATGTAATCGCTCGGCATCACTCTTGTGTTGGCTATCGCGATGACGATGATGGTGATGCTTGTGTAGTGGTTCTCTACGGGCGCGAGTCGGATATTTTCGCCGCCGAAACCATTTTTGTGACCGCGGATTTGCTCGGCATTCGGCTTCTGCCACGTGGTGATCGCTCGGCACGCACTGCTTGGTGGCAGGGTTTCAGGCGCGGGATTGATGAGTCCTTAGGGAAGGCGCACAAGGAATTTGTGGTTGATTCTCCCGGGGCAGGGCTTGTGCTCGCCGATCGTGTCGAGCGGGCCACCTCATACTTGCGTGCGCACGGGCCACGCCTTACCTCTAACTATTCGTATGTGGCGGCGGGCTCCGACGCCTATGCAAGTGGGCGTTCTGCGGGCCGTGGTTTTTCATCTCCGGGTGGCACTTTCGTTTCGGGGATTCGTGGAGAAATCGGATGACCGAAATCAGCGCCTTCGCTGCAGAGGCAAAACTCGCAGCGGGTAATTACAAACGCTGTGATCACGAATCCGCCCTGTGCTACGCGGTTGAAGGTGTTGTTGAGAAGGCACATGGCTGGAAGAGCCTGCCGAAAACAGAGCTGGCCTTGTTTGTCGATGCTGTGTGTGATGCCGAGGGAATAGATTCACCTGAAATCTCTCACCTGCGTCGAACCGGAAATGTCATCGCGTCAGCAGATATCGAGTACCACTCGATTGAATTTCGGGGATCTACTGCAAATGTCGGCTCGGTGTTGCACGAAATAGCCCATCTAACATCTGGTGCCAGTAATCACGGTATTGCGTTTCGAAATGAATATTTACGGCTAGTTCGTCGACACGCAAGCCTTGAGCATGCCGCATTCTTGCACGCTGTTATGCGAAGCGTTGGTCTGTCAGTTGCGCCATGGCAGGCAATTAATTAGTCAGACCAGTTGGTGGTGTTCAGTATTTCGACCACTCCGCGTGCAAACTCGAGAAAACGCTGCATCATGCGATCAAAATCTTTGCCACAAAGCTCTTCTCCAGTGATCGACCACACGATCCATGCATGGGCACGATCTGAGGTGGTCACATCGAACCAAACTCCGTCGGGCTTAACCGAAAGTGATTCACTCAACCGATTCCAGACGCCCTTGGCGTTCCAGTGAGCGCCACATTCGGTCAGCACCGCTACCTCAGCAACATGGTTGGGATCATCTGTAGTTGCACAACCTAGAAAAATGTCGAGCCCATCCAGCGACAACTGGGTGATCGAGTCATCATCCCATCGGGTGCAGTCATTTTCCGCTCCCTCAAGAATCAGCCAGTCAAAAACATCTGACTCATAGGGGCTCAGGCGGGTTAGTGCCTGATTCTGATAATGGTCGGAGTCTTTCTCGCTCAATTGACCTCCTGGTCCGCTCAAAAATGACGGTATTCAGGGGGTGTATCAGGGTCACT
>CAIYHK010000078.1 GCA_903925985.1 uncultured Actinomycetes bacterium | reverse complement strand
TATCACCGAGTAGGGAGTTGTAGTACGGAGCAAAGTTTGCAAGCATAACCCTGAATACACGCCGGTCATAGCGTTCACCCGGCGCCATTTTTGAATCAAGCTCTGCAAACGATTCCTGCCAAACCGTTGCGCGCATTGTTGAAATCTTTTTGAGCCGATCGCACAGTCTCTGATTTTCTGTTGAGGTTGCCAAGATCTGCATACGAAATGCCTGAATTTTCATCTCAGACTCCGTTGTTGGAAACGGCAGCGCACGCGCAATGTCGCGCACTGTCAAATTTTTGCGGTCATTTAGGCGCGCCATAAATGTCGCAACTGCCGCAGCAGTAAATTCCTCGTACATGTCGCCGAGCACTCGTGCGAGTAGGCCATCACGATCACCGAAATAACGGTAAATGTTCGTGATCGAACAGTGGGCCCCCTCAGCCACACTCGCCACACGTAAGCCCAGTATCCCCGTGCGAGCGAGTTCTTGTCGGGCGCTTTGCAGGATGAGTTCTTCAGAAGTGACCTGTGAGAGCATGATCTGAGTATAAATGTGGCCTATTCTGTGGAGATGAAGAAATTTTTTACGGATTTCTCAAGGGTTCTGCCTCTCCGCAGGGTTCGCGCACATCTATCCCCAGGCAAGTAGTTTCACCTGTTATGCAACACCACGGATTCTTCAAGAAAATTGCACTAATTGGGCTAGCGGCAACGGGCCTCATGGCGTGCGCCGAAAGCTCTGGATCCAGCGAGACCACCACTACAACCATCGCCAAACCGGATGCGACAACCGTGGAGGAAACTCTTGCGCTTGGACGGCCCGTTGTTCTCGCCCACGCATCGGGTGAAAACATTCATCCACACTCCACTCCCTTTGGCTATGCAGATGCAGTAGACCAAGGAGTCGACATTCTCGATTTCGATCTACAGATGACCAAAGACGGGGTGCTGATCGTTCATCATGACGACACCATTGACCGCACTACCAACAGCACTGGAAAAGTTGCTGATCTGACCTACGCCGAACTGCTGGTATTGGATAACGCCTATTGGTTCACGGTGAACTGCACCTGTGCTGATCAACCCGAAGCTGACTACATATACAGAGGAGTTCGCACGGGCGAAAAGGAAGCACCTGCTGGTTACACCGCTGAAGATTTCATCATCGCAAAATTTGAAGACCTTGTGATCCAATATCCAAACCATTTGCTCAACATTGAAATCAAGGGTGAATATCCAGCTGCAGTCCCCGCGGCGAAAGAACTCGCGCGAATCCTCACCGAAACAAACTCACTTGATCGTGCTGTTGTTACTTCGTTCGATGATCAAGTGGTTGATGAATTCCGCAAACTCGCTCCAACTGTGGAGCTAACCCCAGGGCTTGATGCAACTTCGGCGTGGGTTTTGCAGCGCAAGCCTCTCGAGAACGGCATGCGCATACTTCAAGTGCCACCGGAGTATCAGGGCATTGAAGTTCTCACTCAAAAACTCGTAGACGATTCGCACGCTGCGGGATACGTACTTTGGATTTGGCCAAATGAACGCAAATGGGAAACCGAGTCCGGATACACGGACCTTCTTGCATTCGGCGTAGATGGCATCAATGCTGCAGACCCAACCGTCGCTGTCGCTGTTGCCAAAGCGGCATTAGCTACAAAATGAGTGATATCTCCATCCAGCAATTGCTCGACATTGAAGCAATCAAGCAGTTGAAGGCTCGTTACTTCCGTTGCATGGATACCAAGGATTGGGCTGGTTTTAAAGCAGTTTTTGCCTCAACAGCGCGCATGCTCGTGCCCGAAGGTGGGGTCGACCTCACAGGTAACCAGACGATCGCCGACACGATCTCTGGCTTTCTGCAAGGAGCAACAACCACTCACCACGGCCACATGCCCGAGATTCAAATTACGGGTGCAAACACAGCCAAAGGAATCTGGGCGATGTTCGACTACGTGCAGTTTCCCGGAGCGGACGGTCAACCTGGCGTCGGCCTACAAGGGTACGGCCATTACCACGAAGAATACGTTCGTGAAGATGGTGAGTGGAAGATCGCGCGGCTGGAACTCTCCCGCCTGCGCGTCGACCCCGTCTGAGTTGTTTGGTTATCAGCGCTCGGTTGGTGGTGTCTTCAAAAGAGCACCAGCATCCACGCGGATGTTCAAACCAGTGATGTAACGACCATCGTCTGATGCAAG
>CAIYHK010000077.1 GCA_903925985.1 uncultured Actinomycetes bacterium | reverse complement strand
GCAAAACGTCTACAAGTTCTGGTGTGCAGATTCCATTTCCTTCAAGACCCACATTCACTTGGAAGTCAGAAATGGCTCGCACTAACAACGGACCGAAGATTCCATCTACACGACCACTGTCAAAACCCAGTCGATTCAGTAGTGATTGAAGCTCTGCAACGTCGTCACCGCGAATGTTGGGCGATCGCAAAAACAACAGTCGTTCACCCAATGACCATGATGTTTCAATCAGTGCGGACCATGTTTGGTCGTTGCATTCACCTGTTGCAGGTAAGCCGTATGAATCTTGAAACGCCAGCAGTGCTGCATGCGTACGCGCACAGAAGTTTGAATCTTCAGCCGAACCCGGCGCAAGAAACCCTGCAGCGGAAAGCTTTCGTTGAAGTTCGCGAACTGCGGGGCCGCGATGGCCTGGACCGATTAGGAAATCGGAAGAAATGGCTCGAGCTCCGACAACATGCGGGTCTTTGGCATTGCGCCAACAATCTTGGCCTTAATTTCACCCTTGTCGAACAACAACATGGTGGGAATGCTCATGACATTGAAGCGACCAGCGATGTCGCCGTGATCGTCCACGTTCAACTTTGCGATAACAATTCGCCCAGCTTTTTCATCGGCGATTTCAGCAAGGATCGGCGCAATTTGCTTGCACGGTCCGCACCATTCAGCCCAGAAGTCCACAAGGATGGGGGTGTCCGAACTGTTGATTGTTTCGTCAAAAGTTGCGCTTGTAAGAGTGATGATTCCGGCAGCCATTGCGGTGTCCTTTCGTCTGAGAACACTTTACTGCCGCACTGCTCAAGATGGGGGAGGACGCCACGCCTGCAATGACTCGATGACGTCAATGCGTGGGCCACCGATGAGGTCGATGCAATCGGGAACTGCAGGAAGAACAGCGTCGAGACATTCAGCAATCGCTTTGGGGTTGCCGGGCAGATTAATGATGAGCGACGACCCGCGAGTGCCTGCCAATTGCCGACTGAGAATTGCTGTGGGGATGATGGCGTGCGAGATGCGGCGCATCAGTTCACCAAATCCAGGAATGATGCGGTCGCACACAGCTTCGGTTGCTTCGGGGGTTACGTCGCGCGGCGCTGGCCCTGTTCCGCCCGTTGTCAGCACCAAACAACAGCCTTCTGCTTCTACCAATTCAATGATGGTGGAGGAGATGAGGTCTTCTTCGTCGGGAATGAGCCGACAGATGCACTCATGTTCGGTGGTGATGGTGCTTGCCAGATATGAGACCAGTGCTGGCGTCCCGCGATCTTCGTACTGACCTGCAGATGCTCGGTCCGACACCGCAATCACGCCAATGCGGACCATAAGAAGTTCCTAGTGCTGTGACTCGAGCCAGCGCTCGGCGTCAATTGCAGCCATACACCCCGAGCCAGCAGCAGTAATGGCCTGGCGGTACGTGTGGTCTTGAACATCGCCACAAGCAAAGATTCCGGGAACGTTTGTGTACGTGGAACCTTCACGGGTGAGCAAATAACCCGTTTCTTCCATGTCCAGAATATTGGTGAACAGCCCAGTGTTTGGCTTGTGACCAATTGCAATGAACAAACCAGTAACGGCCAAGGGGCGCGATTCATTGGTCACGGTGTCGGTAATGGTGACACCGCTCAAGGTGCCTTCGCCGTGCAATTCGCTGACACGGGAGTTCCACAGAATTTCAATCTTTGGATTATCGAGCGCGCGTTGTTGCATGATGCGCGAAGCACGCAATGCATCGCGACGAACCACCAAGTACACCTTTGAGGCGAACTTGGTGAGGAAGTTGGCTTCTTCAATGGCGCTGTCGCCACCGCCGACCACTGCAATTTCGTGACCACGGAAGAAGAAACCGTCACACGTTGCACATGTAGACACGCCGTGACCAATGAGTTCGCCTTCGCGAGGCAGGTCGAGCATGAGCGACTGCGCACCAGTTGCAACGATGATGGAATCGGCGGTGAATTCGGTGTCGCGCACCCACACCTTGAACGGCTTCGAGGAGAAGTCCACTTTTGTGACCTTCTCGGTAATCATTTCTGCACCGAATCGTTCGGCTTGTGAACGGAAATTGCCCATGAGTTCGGGGCCCATGATTCCTTCAGGGAAACCAGGGAAGTTTTCAATTTCGGTGGTGAGCATGAGCTGTCCACCAGGCTGATCGCTGGTGCTGCTGGGTTCACCTTCAATAACAAGTGGCGACAACGATGCGCGTGCTGTGTAGATGGCCGCGGTGAGTCCGGCGGGACCGCTTCCAATGATGATGACCTTGCGTGCGTTGCTCATTTAGAGATCTTCTTTCGGGGTATAGCGCTTGCGCATGAGAACAATTCCGATAACAAGGAAGAGTGCGCTGAGAATGAAATACGACAACCACACCGATACCTCGTGGTTCACCACTGCATCGAGTGCCGCCTGTAACCCTCGAACGAGTCCGATGAGCAACAACACCAAGCCGGTGATGATGCCAAACGATGCCAACAAGCCAAAGACAATGCCGCGAGCCGTGGTGACAAGGGGTTGTGTGGTGTATTTGCGTACGGTGCCCACCACACGGTCGATGAAGTCGACTGTGCGGTCCGCCCATTCGGGATCGGTGAGAGGGTTTGACACCATGGGTTCAGCCTAACGGCGCGTTATGCGCGCATGAGGAACGATGATTACGGCAATTCCAGTGAGGCAATAGGGGTGTCGCAGCGATCTTCGAAGTAGAGACTGAGGCCAGTTGCGGTCTGAACGAGAATGAATTTGTATTCACCTTTGTACCTGCTGTCGGCAAACCGAGCAATCGGCTCCGTGGCATAACTGCAGACAGCCGTGTTACTAGGTACGGATGTTTCGAGGTCCCTGTCCACCATTGCTCGCCAATAGTTAATTGTTCCGTAATTGGTGCAAGGCTGTTCGTTGTAGATCACATCGATAATTCCAAAATCTTGGAACCACAATTCGAATTCTGTGCCGTTATGCGTGAGGTACTTCACGTCGCCAACGGCCCCTAAATAACTCGGAGCGCAATCGGTCCCGGTCTTGGGAGGCAACGT
>CAIYHK010000076.1 GCA_903925985.1 uncultured Actinomycetes bacterium | reverse complement strand
TGTGCCCCTTGGCAAAGTGTTGTTAATTGGAGACTCCGTGGCTGCGTCGCTCCAAGTTGGTTTTGCCCAAGCAGCTGCTGAGCAAGGAATTGAATTCCAGTCACTCACCCGCCCAGGGTGTGCAATCATCCGGGGTCAGCCTGCAGCTGACGGACAGCCGTTGGCTGTCGGAGCCAACTGTGAAGAGGGGCTGGAGCAATATCTGCGCGAATCCATCTTGCCGACAGATGCAAAAACGATTCTGTGGATGAGCACTTGGGAAGGTGGCAGCCGGATGTTGGGCGATGTCTTCTACGAAGCGGGCACTGAAGAATTCGTTGCGATGCAACTGCGCGAATTTAAACGCTCAATTGATGTCATCACATCCCAAGGCGCGCGCGTGATCTTCCTCACATATCCACCGGCCATTGATTACGACAACGAGCTTGGGTTCTACCTGAACGCCGAAGGTCGCGCTATGCAAGCAGCACTTAACGACTTCTACGTCACGTACGCCAAGAAGCATCCAAAGCAATCAGCTGTGCTCGAGTTCTCCAAAATCGCTTGCCCTGGTGGATATCCATGTGCGACCGCCCTCGACGGAATCAAGTTGCGCCCACGCGACGGACGGCACTTCACCGATGAATCTTCTAAGTATCTCGGTCTGAAGATGTTCCCTGAATTGCAGCAAGTACTAAACAGCAACTTTCGCTGATCAACCACTCACCAAGCTTGCAAGTGCCCAAATTGCGGCGGCAAAACCAATCACACCCATAAAGATCGTGCGTGCAATCGGTGCTCGAGATAGATCTTCCTCAGCGCGCGGCTTCACTGGCGGCTTCACTATCGCCATCACGTTCCCCGCAAACAGTGCACCACCAAGGGCGAGAACTAACCACGCAAGTAAATCTTCACCAAGAAACATGCGTTAGATCTCCCGTCGTGCGGCGTTTTCAAACCGTGTGAAGTCCGACTGGAACACAAGCTTCGCACTGCCAATTGGACCCGCGCGGTGCTTGGCCACAATGACTTCGGCTTCACCCTTCAACTGCACGTTGTCACGGTCATATACCTCGGGCCGATAAAGGAACATCACAACGTCGGCGTCCTGTTCAAGTGCACCCGATTCGCGAAGGTCTGCCAACTGTGGGCGCTTCTCTTGGCGATTCTCAAGACCGCGGCTGAGCTGACTCAGCGCTACAACTGGAATATTGAATTCGCGTGCCAACAGCTTTAGCCCACGGCTGATCTCGCTCACCTCAAGCTGGCGGTTTTCAACGCTTGCGTCGCCACCCATGAGTTGCAAGTAGTCAATTACTACTAAGGCAACTCCGCCATGCTTGGCTACGAGTCGGCGTACGCGTGCGCGGATCTCAGGCACGGTGACTGCTGAGTTGTCATCGATAAAGAGCGGCACATCTAAACGATTGATCGCACGACCGATACGACTCCAGTCATTTGGATCGAGTTGTCCAGTGCGCAACTTGGTTGAATTCACACGCGCTTCGCTGGCGATGATTCGGTTGGCGAGTTCACCACGGCCCATTTCCAGCGAGAAAAATACGACTGGGAAATTTTGGTTCTGTGCCGCATTGACCGCAAGACCCATGGCAAACGCTGATTTACCCATCGCAGGGCGCGCACCAACAATGTTCAGCGTTGATGGTTGCAGGCCCGACAGAATGCGGTCGAGCTCGAGGAAGCCGCTCGCAAGACCGGTAATTGCCGAACCATTCTCACTTGCAGCAGTGATGTGATCCATTGTTTCGCTGATTAGAGGTGAGAGCGACACGAGTGAGTCACGCGCAGTTTCATTACCAATCGCATAAACCTTGGATTCGGCTTCGTCGATTGCTTTTGAAACATCGTCGGGCTCGGTATATGCGATCTCGGCGATGTCAGATGCAACCGAAATGAGGCGGCGGAGGCGTGCGGTGTCACGAATGATTCTCGCGTAACGATCAGCACTAGAAATCGCCGGGGTCGTGTTCTGCAACTCAAGGAGTGCATCGATCCCGCCCAGATCATCGAGCAGGTTATTACGTCGCAGTTCGTCAGCCACGGTGACCACGTCGACGGGCTCTGAAGAACCATTCAACGATCGAATCGCATCGTAAATGTGTTGGTGTGCCGGCTTGTAGAAGTCACCGGTTGACAGCCCTTGCTCAATGGCGCTGGCAATGGCGCCAGGGGCGAGCAACATCGCTCCAATCAGTGATGCTTCGGCATCAATGTTGTGTGGCGGAACGCGCGCGGTCACCGCGGGTCGGGTGGATTTGCGCTCATTGGCCATCAGAACACCCTGCCCGAGAAAGCCTGTTGATCGCTAGGGGTATAACCCTGTGGATATCCATGCCCGTTCCTGTGGGAAACCCTTGCCAAAGCAGGGTTTCTCCAATTGTGGACAACTTTGTTGATCTCAGCCTGCGGTGACGGACAGCTTGAGCTGTGCATCCACGTCGGCATGCAACCGCAATGTGACCTCGTGCTCGCCAATTGTCTTGATCTGATTGCCGATAACAACCTTGCGACGATCAATCTCAATCCCAGTCTGGCTGGTGATCGCAGTGGCGATGTCTGCAGCTGTGATTGAGCCAAAGAGACGACCCTCGTTGCCGGCCTTACCTGCAACGGTGATCACCTTGGCGGTGAGAATGTTGGCCTGAGCGCGGGCGTCATCACGATCCTTGGCTTCACGTAGATCGCGGGCCTTACGCATCTTTCCGGCTTGAACCACCGCGCCATCGCTGGCTGGAATTGCCAGACCGCGTGGCAACAAGAAGTTACGGGCATGGCCATCAGCAACATTCACGATGTCGCCGCGCTTGCCAACGCCTGTGATGTCAGAACGAAGAATTACTTTCACGGCTCATGCCTCCGTTGCTTCGGCGGCGGTCTCAACCGTTACGCCTTCGATGTTCAGGTCATCAATTGCTGGAACTGCATCAACTTCCGGTGCGGTGTTCTCTGCGGCTTGCTCTTCGTTGCGGCGCTCGCCACGGCCAGCGCGCACGCTTGCTACTCGCTTGGCATAAGGCAAAAGGGCCATCTCGCGCGCATTCTTAACGGCATTAGTGATGTCACGCTGCTGTTGAACAGTGTTGCCATTCACTTCGCGACCGCGGATCTTTGAACGGTCTGACATGAAGCGCTGCAAAAGCGAGATGTCTTTGTAATCAACGTATTCAATCGACTCGATGGTCAATGCACTTGGCTTTTTGCGGATCTTGCGCTTATCGGTTTTGGCAACTCGTGCGCGGTTTTTCTTGCTGGTCATTTTGGTTTCCTTATTTCGATAGGTAGGAGGGGAAATTCCGGGTTACTAGATCAGAACGGCTCTTCGTCGCCGTAATAGGGCTCGGCTGGTGCGCCACCGCCAGCGCCACCACCGCGAGGTGCGCCACCGCCACCTTGGCCATCCTTGCGAGGGGTGCGCTCTACCTGAGCGGTTGCCCAACGAAGGCTCGGCCCGAGCTCATCGGCGATGACTTCAATTGCAGTGCGCTTGTCACCCTCACGGGTCGTGTACTCACGTTGCTCAAGGCGACCAGTCACGATCACGCGGCTGCCCTTGGTGAGCGTGGCCGCAGCGTTTTCACCGAGGTCACCCCAGGCGGTGATGTTGAAATACGAAGTGTCTTCTTTCCACTCACCGTTTTGCTGGTACCGACGACCAACGGCGATGCCGAAGGTTGCAACACCGCGCCCAGCGTTTGTGAATCGGAGTTCGGGATCGCGGGTGAGGTTCCCGACGAGAGTTACGGAGTTTTCAGCCATTGTGTAGTCCTTGTCTGTGAAATTTTCTGGGCCCGTTCATTAGAACAAAGGCGAGTATCAGACCTTGGCGACAAGCCCGCGCTTGGCGGCCTCGGCGTCAGGGAGACGAAGGAGTTTGTGGCGCACGATGTCATCGGCAATGCGGAACGCACGCTCCATGTCATCGAGGGCTCCACCGGGGGCATTCAGATTGAAGACCACGTAGTAGCCCTCTTCTTTTTTGTTGATGGGATAGGCAAAGCGGCGCTTGCCCCACCAATCTGGTGTGCCAACAATGGCTCCACCTGCGGAAGCGACTTGTTCGGTGATGGTCTTAATCCATCCCTTTGCCGCTTGCTCTTCAAGATCACCGGACACGATGACCATCAATTCATAACCACGCATTGCGTGACCTCCCGATCGGACTCGGCTTTCGCCGAGGCCCCCGCAGGGGCTAGGTGAGTATTTCTGCCCCTAACAGCAGGAGCTGTTTGGGACCTTGCGAGTGTACAGGGGGTGTCATGGGCGACACCAAGGCCAACGACTGGCCGGCTTAATCCCTTGAAAAGACAAGGTCTCCGCCGATGGCGGTGGCCCTCACCGACACTGAGTTCAGATGAGAGAGGGAACCTTGAAGTGATTCGCCAAGGATCACGAGGTCACCTGGATCACCAACACGTGGACCCACTTCGTCACGCCAAGCCTCTTGTGGAGAATTTACGTACGCACGCAACGCGCTGAGTGCACTGACCGATTCGTCCTTGCCAACAACCGCACCCGTCGCAGTGCGGCGATCTATGGCAGTTCGCATTGCCAACCAGGGATCAACCGGCCCATACGGCGCGTCGCTCGAGCCGTACACAAAAATTCCTGCTGCGACCAAAGACCCACATCGATAGAGAAACGGAAGATCAACACGGTCAACTGTTCGTAAATACCGATCTCCTCTTGCATGCACGAATCCTGGTTGTGTAACTATCACGAGCCGAAGTCGTTTGAGTTCGTCAACATATTCATTTGGAACAACGGCTGCGTGTTCAATGCGATCAAAATGTGCGAGTTGTGAAGCACCAACTTCGCGCATTGCTGCAACAATCAGTGCCAGTGCAGTTGTAGTTACACAGTGAAAGGCAACATTGCGACCGTGTGCACGTGCAGTGTTCACAGCATCAACCAGTGATTCCACGCTCGGTAGGTCGTGGTCACCCACCACAATCTTCACCGGCCCCTGTGCAAACGCCGAGGGTAAAGAAGCAGCAATTTCTGGGGCCCCTGTGAATGAAACACTTTGCCGAACTGCCCCCACAGTTACCGCATCAATTAACAACGAAGCTGACTCCAGCGATCGATACGGCGTCGCATCCGTCAACCGCGTAACTCCAACGCACGCCAGGGCTTGCGAAGCACGCCCAAGATCAGGTGGCGCATCAACTCGTGAAGGCAGGTCTGCACCTTCTTCGCCAATCAGCACGCCTGTTTCGTGCACAAGACCTGCATTGCGCAACGCCGCTGAACTGAGTACCCAAGCACGGCCACTCTGATGTTGCACACGCACAATTCGCCCTGGCGCTAATGAGTCCAGCGCGTATTTGTCGAGTCTCCCGTGGAGATCTTCGTGGTAATCAACTACACGAAGTGTCTGGTCTATCGGTACTCGCAAGTGTGCGTCTGAGATGTCGCTTAACTGTTTGAGGTGCAAAGAATCTCGTGCCGCGGCGTATGCACACAAATGAATGTGGTTATCCGTGAGCCCCCTGATAACTGCACATCCGTCAGCATCAATAACTGCTTCCTCGTTTGGCAGTGATGAACTTATTTCTGTAACAACACCATCGGCTACGCGGATATCTCGGATCACTCCGTCAATATCGGCGTTCTTGATCAGCATTACTTGAGCGAACTGATCGGCGGGCGTTCCTTCAAGTTGAGGGGCTGTGACACGCCACCTGGGCGATGCAGCATGAGTACCGACTCAGCAAAAGACGCAGTGGCGCCCGCGCGATCAAGAACGGTGGCAATAACTTCAGCCGCCTGCACCGCCAGTGACAGCAGCGGTTGATTGCGATGATGGCGCACGCCGAGATCAACCTGCGTAATGGTGTCAATGCCAAACTTGCCGGCAACATCAATCAACATTGCAATCTCGACACCCCAGCCCTGCACAAAGGGTATGTCCGCCATCGCCGAACGCCTCACGGCGTATTCACCAGCAAGTGGCTGATGAAGATCAGCGAGCTCTGGGTAAAACAATGACAACAGTGGACGCGCTACGAGTTCAGTTGTGCGCCCACCGCCGCCGAGTTCAGTTGGGCGGTGATAGTGCGCCTTCACGATCGCGTTGTGATCGTCTAACAACAGAGGTGCAACCAAGCGTGTTACCCAGTCGGGCTCAAAACTGGTTACATCCGCATCACACCAAACAACAATGTCGCCTTTGCTGACAATCAGCGATGCCCACAGCGCGTTTCCTTTTCCGCGGCCCTCTCCATGCTTTTCATGGACCTCGGAAATCG
>CAIYHK010000075.1 GCA_903925985.1 uncultured Actinomycetes bacterium | reverse complement strand
GGCGAAGGTCGCACATTGGAAGAAGTGGGAGAACACTTCAACCTCACACGTGAGCGCATTCGTCAAATTGAAGCTCGCGCCATGAGCAAATTGCGTCACCCGTCGTCAGACACTGGTGCGCGCGATCTCATTGCTGGCTGATTTTCAGCGCTCCGTTCACACCTGAATAGATCGCTGCGATTCCAGCGCCCGCTATTGCTGCCAAGGAACCCCTTGCTAGCCATTCGTAGCGAACGCCTGGCAACACTGCGTTGGCCATCCAACTGATGCCTGTATAGGAAACCAGACATGCAGCGGTGCCGATTCCGGCAAGCAATGCATCAGCGTATTTCTCGCGGCGATTGATCAAGCCCACAAGGGTGAGCAACGCAGCTACTCCACCAGCGATACCAACTGTGGGTGTGTGTTGTGCAACTTCGGGCAACGCGCGCATTCGAGCTACGTCGATCAGCAACACAGAGATTCCAACGACCAGCACAGCGATTGACAGCGCGCGGCGTCGCATCGCGAGGAACAAAAGCGCGGCAAATGGAGCAGCAACCAGCCACCACATGACCGAGGGTGAGTCGAGCAGTACTAAACGACCCTCGACAACAACTTCCTCACCGTCCACAATCAATTTCACAGACCACTGCTGCACAGTCCCTGCATCGTCAAGAGTTGGTGGTGTGGTGGGTGACATCCAATGGATTCGGTGGTCGTGCCATGCAACCTCACCGTTATTGGCAATCGTCACCCACGCAGGTTGAAGACTGGGGTCAGGTGTCACAGAGTCAACATCCGCAAGGCGCGATTTGTTTAAGACCACCGCCGGGGAATTCTGATTTTCCTCAACTGTGCCGTCATCACGCACACGTAGATAGGGCTCATCGCTATAGCCAGCGATCTCAACGGTGTGTCCCTTTTCGGCCTTAACCACAATCAAGGAATCGCCAGCAGCTATCGAGATCGCCACACTGCTTGGTTTGGGTGAGATTGATTCAATGATCGATTCTGTGTTCTTTGCTTCTGAACCATGCGCAAGCACCGGTGTTGAGAATCCAATTGCTATTGCGGTCGTTAGCACCAGGTTCGCCAAAAACTTCCGCTTCACATCACACCTCTTTTAATGACCCTACAAGGGGAAGGGAATCCATGTACACACTGTGTTGGTCCGTAAAAGGCGGAAGTGGAACAACTGTTGTTTCTTCTGCCCTTGCCGTTGTGTCAGCCCGTGCCAATGAGAATGCCGTATTGGTAGATCTCAAAGGCGATGTTCCAGCAGCACTTGGCATCCAGGAACCCAGCGGGCCAGGTGTTGTTGATTGGCTTAATTCGTCATCAAACACCCCTGCCGAAGCCCTCAACTATCTGATGACCGATGTCGGCCATGGTCTTCGGCTCTTGCATCGAGGAAAAGGTGACTTCATCGAATCATCTCGACTTGAGGCATTTGCCGAATACTTAGAGCACGGCCCACAACTCTGCATCGTGGATGCCGGAACTGGGATTCCACCTGCAGTACTTCGTGAGCACGCGTTGCACTCGCTGTTAATTACTCGGCCCTGTTATCTCGCTCTGCGTCGTGCAACTGATTGTGCTTCATTGGCTGATGGGATCATTCTGATCACCGAAGCTGGTCGTGCGTTAACCCGTCGTGATGTTGAGGCAGTGCTGCAGGTGCCGGTCGTTGCAGAAATTCCAGTTGATGCATCCGTGGCACGCGCGGTTGATGCCGGACTGCTCGCCGCTCGATTGCCAACCGTGATTAGTTCTCGCTTGAG
This sequence comes from uncultured Actinomycetes bacterium, assembly GCA_903925985.1. Taxonomy (GTDB): domain Bacteria; phylum Actinomycetota; class Acidimicrobiia; order Acidimicrobiales; family Ilumatobacteraceae; genus CAIYHK01. The sequence goes on along the minus strand of CAIYHK010000075.1, from coordinate 10,257 downwards.
TGCGGTGGCGTGATGTTGGATTCGGTGGTGAAAGAGGTCTGTTCCATTGTTCGCTCTCGTCGCGACACTTCGATACGAGTTGTGGAGGAGGCAATCAGATCTGTGGCCCCATTGCTGGGCCCTACCGAGAAAGATGTGCTGATCCGCCGTGTGGAGGCCGAGTTACATGGTTTTGGGGCTCTACAGGAGTTTCTAGATGATCCCCAAGTGCGTGAAGTGATGGTCAACCACGCCACCGAACTCTGGGTCGATAAAAACACGGGGCCTGAATTCGTGGGGACTATTGACCCCGAGAAGGTTGACGCATTTTTGGAACGCGTGCTCACTCCGTTGGTTCGACGCCTTGATTTAGTCAATCCGGTTGTTGATGCACGTTTGGCAGATGGCTCGCGTCTCTGCGCGGTGATTCCTCCTGTCGCCGCGCGGGGCACCTGTCTCGCCGTCCGCAAGTTTGCAATTACACCGATTGCACTTGGTGCATTTCTTGACCGCAGTGGTGTGCAACTTCTGCAAGAGATCGTTCATCGGCGTTGCAATGTACTGGTTAGCGGCCCAACCTCATCAGGTAAGACCACTTTGCTTAATGCAATCACCGAACTCGTTCCAGATGGTGAGCGCATAGTCACGATTGAAGACACCAGTGAGTTACAACCCCGCACATCACATGTTGTTGGTCTTGAGTCTCGCCCCGGGAACAACGAAGGTCTCACTGAGATCACTGCCTCACACCTACTCCGCGCAGCTCTACGCTTGCGACCCGATCGGCTTGTGATTGGTGAGATTCGTGGCGACGAAGCAGTCGAGCTCGTGCAGGCGATGAACACCGGCCACGACGGCACTCTCGCAACCTGTCATGCGAACAGTGCTGAAGATGCGCTACGCCGGATCGAGGCATTGATTATGCGAGCCACCAATTGGAGTGCTGAAGTTGTCCGCGAGCACATCCGTAATTCAATTGATGTTGTAATTCATGTTGCACGTTCGGTCACAGGGGTGCGGGCGGTTGCACACATTGCCGAAGTAGATCGTGAGGCACGCGGCTCGCTGCGCACACGGATGATTTGGTGCGACTCCCAACAGCTCGTGCCGCTACGCAATTGGCGGTGAGAGATTGATAAGTGGTCGTGCAGCATTGGCAAGCCTTGGGGCATTCTTTACGGTGTTTCTACCTTGTAATGCCTTTGTGAACCACAGATGGATTCGCCAGCGCTTAAAGCCCACACAAGTAGCGGATTCAAAGGAACAACCCATCACAGTTCCGCTTGTTGATCGCATTGAACAAGCGGCACGAGAGATTCAGGCTGGAAAAGCAATTTCAATCGCGCTGGATGATCTCAATGTTGACGAAGTTGGGATGAGCCATCAACGGCTCGTGACCAAAGCAATCACCGCAGCCCATAATGCGGGCCCAGGTGCTGTTTCGGTATTACACGGGATTGCAGAGGTTCTTCGACGCCGTGAAGCTGCGGACCTCTTACGTGAATCCCAAGCGGCAACTGCAGTTTTCTCAGCGCGAGTGCTCACCTGGATACCGGGGCTTGCCGGTCTACTCATGTGTGCAGTTGACCCTCGCGTACGTGGCTTTCTACTCGGTAATCGCACAGGTTGGGCATGTGTCGTGATCGCCATAATTTTGAATCTTTTGGCACGCGCCCACATGCAACGCATCGTCAATGCACCCAGCAAAGCTGATCCAATCACGGAAATCGTTGACTCGATCTGTGTTGGCCTAGCTGCCCGAGGCACCATTCATGGAGCGATTGAGTGGGCGGCCCGCGAAGGTGGTCACGAGTCATTGCAAAACGTGGCCGACACACTCGCAATGGGCGGAACTTTCGAACAAGCAATGAGCTCCCTGCAGACCGAGCTTGGGCCGGCTTCAGCCCCGTTGATTGCTGTCATTCGCTCCCATCAACGCGATGGGCTTCCGATCACCCCAACCCTGGAGCGAATCCGCACCTTTGCCGTGATGCGACAAGAACGCGAAGCCGAATCACTTGCACGACGCCTTCCTGTGCGTCTCAGTTTTCCATTGGTGTTTCTTATCTTGCCGTCGTTTGCACTTGTCACGGTTGTTCCACTCATTGCGGCAGCAATTGGCTCACTGACTACCCCTTTGTCTTGAAGCTTCGGAGGAACGAATGAAAACTCAACTTAAATCAATTCTCACTGACGAACACGGTCAGTCAACAACCGAAGACGCACTCGTGATTCTTGGGGCAGCAGTTATTGGTCTTCTTGTGGTCGCTTGGGCTACCTCTGGCGGTGGCGCAGGGCAGATCGGTCGGCTATTCAACTCTGTAATGGATTCCGTGATTGGCAAAGTCGCAGGCTGAATCACATCGCGGCCAAGCCGCAGTTGAACTCGCATTGGTGATGCCAGTTGTTGTCGTGTTCATGCTCATGATTCTGCAAGTTGGCTTGGTTGTGCGAGAGCAGATCGCATTAATCCATGCATGTGGTGCGGCTGCAAGAGCAGCTTCAATCTCAGACTCACCAACCGATGCAGCGAGTTCTGTCTTTTCTGCTTCATCATTTGGAGATGAAGCCGACATTGCTGTCACCACAAACGATGGGATGGTAACAGTTGATGTCGTTTTCAATCATCCAACTGATCTGGCCATAGTTGGGTTGTTTTTGCCTGACATCCCCCTTCGGGCTTCTGCTACCTACCAATTACAGGGATGATCCCGTTGTTAAGAGTTGTTCAAGAATTACGGACTCCACAAGACACACGTAATGGAGGCTGACTAGCGTCATTCATGTGGAACTCAAGCCGCGAATCTTGATCGCTGAAGATGACACCGCCGTACGTACGGCGGTGGAGAGAGTGCTCAAGCTTGAAGGCTACGAAGTCATAACGACCAGCGACGGTGCAGCCGCACTAAATGAAATCCTTGCCCGTGAACCCGACATGGCAGTGCTTGATGTGATGATGCCATTCACTGATGGGCTCAGTGTGTGCCGCGAATTACGTCGTCAAGGAATCCGCATGCCAATCCTCATGCTCACGGCTCGAGACCAGGTCACCGATCGAGTGGCTGGCCTAGATGCTGGTGCAGATGACTATCTGGTAAAGCCATTTGCGATTGATGAACTCCTGGCACGGGTGCGGGCGTTGCTGCGTCGCACAAGCGTCTCAGCATCTCTCGGGACACTTCGATATGCGGATGTGATTCTTGATTCAGATCGCCGCACGGTGACCCGAAATGGCCGCGGTATTGATCTCACAAAGACCGAGTTTGATCTTCTCGAGCTACTCATGGCCACTCCTGAGCATGTGCTCAGCCGAGACCACATCTACGAGAACATCTGGGGTTACAACTTTGAGACCGGATCAAAATCACTTGATGTTTACATCGGATATCTACGCCGCAAACTTGAAGAAGACAACGAAGTGAAACTGATCCACACCGTTCGTGGTGTCGGCTACACGATGAGGCAGCAGTGACACTTCGTGTGCGCCTCGTGCTGTTGTCAGCCACTGTTGTTTCGTTGGCGGCAATCACGATCGGCTTTGGTGCCTATGTGATTGCAGGATCACGGCTCCAAGCCGAGGTTGACCACGCCTTAGATACACGGGTGAATTCAATTGAGCGCGCAGTACAAGAATCAACAAATCCCGGGTTTCGTGATCCACGCCGCGATGAACCAGAAGGTGATCCACTTTTGCAATCGCGATTTGATGTGCTCACACAGGTGATTGATGAAGATGGCAACATCCTCGCAGCCGATGGTCGCTATCGCCTGACCCCTGATGGTCATGACATGAACATCGCTACCGAACAAGTAGGACGCCATCGTTGGACTATCACCATCGATGGCACCAAGTATCGAGGTGTGACTAAGGGCCTCACACCCGTTGGTGCAGTGATGGTGGCTCGTGAAATATCAGATATCACTGCGGCTCAGAACTCAATGCGGTGGTGGTTTTTAGGACTGGGTCTTGGCACAATCGCAATCGCCACCTTGCTTGCATGGCAAATTGCTCGCAAGACGGCAAAGCCAATCGAAGAGCTCGCTGTTGCAACTGCCGAAATCACACGCACTCAGGACACCTCTAAATCCATTGAAGTGCGATCAAGTGGCGAGATTCGCCACCTCACCGATGGTTTTAACTCAATGCTGAGTGCACTCAACTTGAGCCGAATGCAGCAGCAACAGTTGGTCCAAGATGTATCTCACGAACTGCGTACTCCACTTACCAGCCTGCGTGCGAATGCCGAGATCTTGACGCGTCACGACCTGGATGAATCCACTCGCCAGGAAATTTTGCGAGATATCCAAGCCGAAGTTGACGAGCTCACCGCTTTGGCTAGTGAACTAACCGCGCTTGCTACGGACCAGCGCAAAGAGGAAGACGTCAGCGAAGTCTCAATGACCGAGATTGCTGATTTGGTTGCAAGCCGTGCATCAAGGCGCACCGGTCGCACGATCACGGTCACGTCAAATGATCCCGCCGAGGTTCGGGTACGCGCATCCCAGTTTGATCGCGCGTTGAGCAACCTTGTGGACAACGCACTCAAGTTCAGCCCTGAAACCACAGGTGTCGAGATCCATATAAATAGGTATCGCATCGCCGTCCAGGACCACGGCCCTGGAATCAGCGACGACGACGCACCAAAGGTTTTCGACCGCTTCTTCCGCTCAGTTGCCACACGCACTGCACCTGGATCAGGCCTTGGGCTAGCAATCGTTTCTCAATTCGCTCAAGACCACAACGCAACCACGTTCATCGAACGCGGTGACGATGGCGGGGCGATCGTTGGATTGGTTTTCCCAAGCGATCCGACCAGTTGGGCTAGCCCAATCCCCCACCAGGCGCAATAGCGGTTGCACCATCAGTGCGGAAAGCTGGGTCGTGCTTGCGCAACTCAGCACGGGCGATCGTCATTTTGTGAACTTCATCCGGGCCATCGGCGAGACGCAAGCTACGAATGTGTGCGTACATCGAGGCAAGTGGGAAGTCCTGTGACACTCCACCACCACCGTGTACTTGGATCGCGCGATCAATCACTTTGAGAGCAACTTCAGGCGCTGCCACCTTGATTGCGGCGATCTCGGTACGAGCGCCCTTGTTACCAACGGTGTCCATCAACCATGCAGTCTTGAGAGTAAGAAGGCGAATCATCTCAAGCTCAATGCGCGACTCAGCTATCCAGTCCTGCACATTTGACCTTTCAGCCACACGGCGACCGAAGGTCTCGCGCGAGATTGCTCGTTTGCACATGAGTTCAAGTGCGCGCTCTGCGGCACCGATGGTGCGCATGCAGTGGTGGATGCGTCCCGGGCCCAATCGAGCTTGGCTGATCATGAAGCCATCACCCTCATTAGCGATCATGTTCGAGACTGGCACTCGCACGTTGTCAAAAATCGTTTCTGAGTGACCCTCTTGGTCAATGTAACCAAAAACTGTGAGATTGCGCTTGAAGGTCAATCCAGGTGTACCTACGGGAACCAAGATCTGGCTCTGCTGCTTATGGCGTGACGGATTGTCCGGATCGGACTTGCCCATCACAATCAAGATCTTCGTGTTTGGGTGAAATGCACCAGAGGTCCACCACTTGCGACCGTTCAATACGTAGTGATCACCATCGCGCTCAATACGAAGCGAGATGTTGGTTGCATCACTTGAGGCAACATCGGGTTCAGTCATTGCAAACGCTGATCGAATCTCACCCTCAAGCAATGGTCGCAACCACATGTCTTGCTGCTCAGGTGTTCCGAACATCGTGAGAACTTCCATGTTGCCCGTGTCTGGTGCACTGCAGTTGCAAGCTTCGGATGCGATACCGGAACGACCCATGATCTCAGCCAGAGGTGCATACTCAAGATTGGTGAGCCCAGGGCCCCACTCCTTGTGCGGTTGAAACAGGTTCCAGAGACCACGCTTCTTCGCCTCGGTCTTCAATTCCTCCATGATTGGGGGATGGAAGTGTGGGTTGCCACTTGCTTCGATCTGCGCGTCGTAGACGTCTTCATTCGGATAAATCTTCTCGTCCATGAACTCGAGAAGGCGCTCACGATATTCCTGGCAACGGGCTGAAGGTGCAAAGTCCATGTCCCTGACCGTAGTCCCGCCACGGTCATGGGGCGAAGACTGCGCTAATTCGGCTTGCGGCGACGGCGGAATCCGCGTCGATCCTCGGACTTTTCCCGCTCTCGCTGCTCTTCGGCCAATGCGTGCTGCTCGGCCTGCAACCGTTTCAGTGCAACAACACGCGCGCTGCTCATCCCACCTGACTCGATTGCATCACGTACAGCACAGTCTGGCTCATCTTCATGAACGCAGTCACCGAATCTGCACTGATCAGCTAGAGCAAACACATCGGCAAAGGCCTTACGTATTCCTGAACCATCAGTCCACAAACTCACTGCGCGTACACCTGGTGTGTCGATGAACCAACCACCATTTGGCAACGACACAAGTTCGGCTGCCACTGTGGTGTGTCGTCCACGTTGATCACTTTCACGCACATCGGCTGTGCGCTGCACTTCGCGCCCGACCATTCGATTTACGAGAGTCGATTTACCAACTCCACTTGCACCAAGAACAGCAATTGTCTTTCCACCCTCTGCATACTTCATGAGTTCATCAACACCTTCACCAGTCACAGCGCTGGTCAGATGTAGTGGAACGTCAAGATCTGCGCCTAGCAATTGTCGCGAGTCAGTTGGTGGTAGTCCGTCGGCGAGGTCACACTTTGTCAGCACAATGACTGGAGTAGCTCCACTGTCATAGGCAAGGACCAACTCGCGCTCTACTCGGCGTGGATTGATTTCTGAATTCACTGCATGCAGCAACAACACATGGTCGATGTTCGCTGCCAATGTGTGACTTTCGGCTCGCGCACCTTCAAAAGATGCACGCCTGGTCAGTGCTGACTGGCGTTCGAGCACCGCATCAACTCGTTCCCCATCAGGCGAGATCTGCACCCAATCACCGACCGCAACATCCGCGCCGATATTGCGGACGCGTGTGGTCGACCCATCAGCTGCGAGCAGAGTGCTCCATCCGCGATCGAGTCTGCATACTCGCCAAGGTCCTTTCACCCTTGGAACGGTAGCCTTGATCTCTGCCAGACCCCTGAAATTGATTGGTTTTTCGTGTTCGCTACTCTCGCCAGATTTTGTGTTCGCCGCCGGCGCCTCGTGGTCTTTGGCATCTGGATTCCCCTGTTGTTGTTGTTTGGGATGGCATCCCGATCAGTCGGTGGCGACTTCAACCTCAGTTTTGTACTCCCCAACTCGGAAGCCAAAGAGGCCCAAGAGTTGCTTGAGGAGATCAATCCCAACCAGGCAGGCTTCATTGGTCAAGTTGTGTTCAAGAGCAATGACGGCTTTGAGGACCCCGCACTTCGTCAAACAATCGAAGATGTAACCACTTCGATTGCCAGCCTCGATGGGGTTGATACGACTGGACCATTTGAACTCCCTGGCTACATCAGTGACTCGGGAACGATTGCATTTGCACAGATCGCAGTGAGCGACCGCAGCTACAACGAAGTCAAAGATCTCGCACTTGAAATTCGTGCTTATGGTGATGCCATCGCCGACGCTGATCTGCAGGTCGAATACGGCGGCGAGATGTTCATGGTGTTTGAGATCCCCGAAAGCGAAGCGATCGGCCTCATGGCTGCAGTGATCATCCTTGTTCTGGCATTTGGATCAGTGCTGGCAATGGGGCTACCGATCGGCACTGCACTCATCGGTCTCGGCATTGGGATCTCGGTCGCCACCATCGTCAGCAATGTGGTTGCAATGCCGGATTTCACCACATCAATGATGGCGATGATCGGTCTCGGTGTCGGCATTGACTACGCGTTGTTTATTGTCACCAGACACCGCGAAGGTATGCACGACGGGCTCAGTATTGAGGAATCAATTGTGGAAGCAATTGACACCAGCGGTCGTGCGGTTCTTTTTGCCGGCGTAACGGTGATCATTTCTCTGCTCGGGCTCTACATCGTTGGCCTTCAGTTCATTAGCGGGCTCGCCACAGGTGCAGCAATCGGTGTGTTTGTGATGTTGATTGCTTCACTCACACTCTTGCCGGCACTGTTAGCAATGGTCGGCAAACGAATCGAGACAACCACACGTGCTGCACTGATCTCACTTTCGGCGTTAATTATCGGTGGATTTCTTGCGATCATCGTGAAGGAAGTTCTCCCGGTGCTTGTCGGATTGATCGTTGCGGTAGCAACTCAAGGATTGAGTCTTGTAGTGCACTCACTACGACGGCCGTTGGAGATGCGCAAGCGCAAACCCCATCACGAGACAATTTGGTTCCGTTGGAGTCGGTACGTTCAGCACCGCCCATGGCGAGCGCTTACAGGTGCGGTAATCGTGCTTGTGACGTTCTCGATCCCGCTGTTCAACATTCGACTCGGCTTCAGTGACACGGGTAACGCACCTGAAGAGTTAACGGTGCGTCGCGCGTACGACCTTCTGGCTGAAGGCTTTGGCCCAGGTATGAATGGGCCTCTGCTCATCACTGCAAAAGGCTTCGATGCTGCAACACCTGAGGGAATCGCGCCATTGGTGCAAACCGTTGCTGATGTTCCGGGCATCCAATTCGCGTATCCGATGCAGCTTCCTCCAGGTGGAAACGTCGGTGTAGTTCTCGCTTATCCAGAGACTTCACCGCAGGACGATGCAACATCTGATTTGGTTCACAATTTGCGTGACAACGTGCTGCCTGCGAGTGGATATGACGCTCTCGTAGGTGGACGCGTTGCTTCAAGCATTGACTTTTCGGACTACATCGGCAACCGTCTGCCGATGATCATCGGTGCTGTTCTGATCTTGTCGTTCTTGCTTTTGATGGTGGTGTTCCGCAGCATTCTCGTGCCGCTCAAAGCAGTGGTTATGAACCTGCTTTCTATCGGTGCTGCATATGGCGTGATCGTTGCGATCTTCCAGTGGGGTTGGGGCAAAGACTTAATCGGAGTCGGACGCGCCGGCCCAATTGATGCCTGGGTGCCGATGCTTCTCTTCGCGATCGTCTTTGGTTTGTCGATGGATTATGAAGTGTTCTTGCTATCGCGAATCAAAGAGGAATATGACCACACGGGCAACAATGCCGAGGCAGTTGCTAACGGTCTCGCTGCCACCGCTCGTGTGATCACAGCAGCGGCTTTGATCATGGTTTCGGTTTTTGCAGCCTTCGTTCTTGGTGACGATCGGCAGATGAAACTCTTCGGATTAGGAATGGCTGTTGCTGTTTTCATCGATGCAACCATCGTGCGAATGGTGCTTGTTCCCGCAACGATGGAGCTGCTCGGAAACCGCAATTGGTGGATTCCGAAATGGCTCAACAAGGTGTTGCCACGAATTGATGTTGAGGGGCACAGTCACACATGGGATGACGACACGTCCCTTGTGGATAACTCAAAGTAGCGATAACTGAACTCTTTATGGCATAAGGCTTTTGTCGGATTGGCTTGACGAGGGCACTGTGTTCTCGTACCTAATGGAAAAGGTATGACTACAAGCACCGAAACAGCCGAGAAAACTTCCAACCCGAAATCTTCCTTCCTTGTGATCGTCGAATCACCTGCGAAAGCAAAGACCATCGGCAAGTATCTCGGACCCGAATACATCGTTGAAGCCAGCGTCGGTCACGTGGCCGATCTGCCGAGCAAAGGGCTTGCAGTCGACGTTGAAAATGGATTCAAGCCAACTTACGAACTCACCGATCGCGGTCGCGATGTAGTGAAGCGTCTTCGTGGGCTCATGAAGAATTGCGACACCGTCTATCTCGCAACGGACGAAGACCGCGAGGGTGAAGCGATTGCTTGGCACCTATTGGAACACCTAAAGCCAAAGATCAGTGTCCGGCGCATGGTGTTCCACGAAATCACCAAGACCGCAATCGCCGAGGCGCTCGCCAACCCCCGAGGCATTGACTACGGACTCGTGGATGCTGCCGATACCCGACGCATCCTTGACCGTTTATATGGTTACGAAGTTTCACCAGTGCTTTGGCGCCGGGTGAACCGCGGTCTGTCAGCTGGGCGTGTACAAAGCCCCGCCACCCGCCTCGTGGTTGAGCGTGAGCGTGAGCGGATGGCACACGTATCTATGGGCTATTGGGACATCTCGGCTCCCGCCCAAACACAGCCACCGTTTAAGGCAACCCTCCTGGCCCTAGATGGTGTCCGCATCGCCACCGGCAAGGACTTTGCTGCGAATGGCTCCCTTAAAGAAGGTGTAGCGCTGCTCACTGAGGATCGGGCGAAGTCGTTGGCGGCAGCG
>CAIYHK010000074.1 GCA_903925985.1 uncultured Actinomycetes bacterium | reverse complement strand
GATGCGTGTCTCACGCCGGAGTGGGCTGATGCATCTATTCCTTTTGCCAGGCCACTAACTACTGCAACACCTTGTGCAGCAAGATCGTGCCCCAAGTGTTCGGCAAAGAGTCGCCCCATCGGACTCGCCGATCGTGTACCGACAACAGCACATTTCACCACTGAATCAATTGCCGACAATCGCCCTTTGTAGAAGAGCACCGCAGGCGCCTGATAATCAAGTGCAAGCCGCTGCGGATAATCATCAGCGTGCACATGCGTGACACCAATTTCATGCGCTGTGCAGGCCTCTGCGTAACGCTTTGCAGTTGCAGCACTGCAGAAATCACGCCAAACCACCTCCATCCCAGCATGACGTGCGATATCTCGGACCCCCGCGCACTCAGCATCTCCACGCAATGCCAGCCAAACAACATCTGGTGAGCCAAATGACAACAGTAAAGAGAGCCTGCGTGGTGTGATATTTGGCAGAGCGGCAAGTGCTGCGACGACACCGATATCTTCGGTGTTCACAGCTTTACCTTCGATCTGGTGTTAAGCGATTGGCGCAGCGACAGCGCAGCAACGATGTCATCCTCTTGCACAATCTCGCCACCATGGCGAAGATCAGCAATCGTGCGTCCCACACGGCGCACGCGATGGTAACCACGCCCAGTGAGGTTGCCTAACTCCAACGCATTGCGCAAAAGGTTGACCGCTTCTCTGCTGAGCGGAGCAACCGCATCAAGCTGGTCCTGTGGGATGTCGGCGTTTAACCAACCGCGAGCGGTGGCAAGGTCGCGCACGCGACTAACCCGATCACGCACCAATGCTGAGCACTCACCTAACTCAGTGGAAACAATTTGCTCCGCGGCGGGACGACCAAGGGCAATGCGCAGATCAAATCGATCAAGCAGTGGGCCCGATAAGCGCCGCAGGTAGCGATTAATCGCTGACTCATCACAAACGCATGCACCAGGTGCTCCACCACCACAAGGGCACGGATTTGTGGAACCAACAAGTAGGAACTTTGCGGGCAACGTGATGCTGGCTCGCGCACGCGCCACGCGAACCACGCCTTCTTCTAGTGGTTGACGCAGGGCATCAAGGGTTGCGGGTGCGAACTCCCCCATCTCGTCCAGGAACAACACTCCCGAAGTGGCGAGGCTGACCTCGCCAGGACGCATACCCGTGTCGCCACCACCAATCATGGCAACCGTGGACGAAGAATGATGTGGTGCTCGAAATGGAGGAGCAATCACGACACCAGTTGGGAGCCCCGCAGCAGAATGAATGAGCGTGGCAGTGATTGCGGCGTCCCCCGCGAGCGGCGGCAAAAGCGTGGGCAGGCGATTCGCAAGCATGGTTTTGCCAGACCCAGGTGGACCAAACAACAAGATGTGATGCGCACCGGCTGCGGCAACTTCGAGTGCAAAGCGCGCTACTGGCTGACCTTTCACATCGGATAGATCCACAGTTGATGTGTCGGCATCTACATCTGATGGCTCACTGCTTGGATGGGTCCAGCAACCATCGCCAACAAGTGCCGCGATTACCGCAGCGAGGTTGTCGGCATACACAACGTTGCCCGCAAAACTGAGCCCTGGTGGCACGGCTCCTAGTGCTGTAACCACCGTGCCTGCGCGCACTGCAGCCACCAACGGCACAACGCCTGGAACAGTGCGCAATCTCCCATCCAACCCGAGCTCAGCAATGAACGAGAATTGTTCTACGGCATCCGCGGGTATCACTCCTTCGACGACAAGAACTGCGACTGCAATCGCGAGGTCAAGCCCCGCACCACCTTTGCGCTGACCACTTCGCGCGAGATTCACCGTGATCCGGCGCGAAGGCCATGAGCAACCACTGCTTAGTAGCGCTGCACGCACACGATCTCTTGATTCGCGACATGCTTCATCTGGCGTGCCAACAATGGTGAACCCAGGCAAACCGTTACCAATGTGCACTTCGACATTCATTGCGGTACCAGTGATGCCGACAAGAGTTGCTGATTTGATTGAGGCAAACATGACCCCTCCGAGATCGGGCAGATGTACTCCCGAATTGGCGCGCGAGGGGAAGTGAATTACGAGACAGACTAAAGATGCCGTGTAACAGTGATGCCGTATATCTGCACTTCAAGGCTGGGATAATTGAACAATGCGTGTTCGAGTGTTGGCCATATCTTGCGTCTTTGCACTGCTCGCACTGGCTGCCTGCGGAGAAGAACGCAGTGGCAATGCGTTTTGTTCAGCGATCGAGTTGAACCTTCCACAGTTGACATCAACCATGCTCACCCAAGAGGAAGTTCGTGCAGCAGTCGATGCTTACAAGAAAGTTGGCCAAACGGCACCGATTGCAGTCCGCGAAGACTGGGACGCGATCACCGAACTCCTTGAGCGGACCTCAAAGCTCAACACTACGGATGAAGCCGCTGTTCAAGAGTTGGCGAACCTGGCCTATGAAACGAAGAAGCCTGCTGAACGCGCGCGCAAATGGATCAAAGATAAGTGTGGTCTCGATGTGGCAACCGGGATGGATGTATTGCCGACACCCGCTGGCGAGTGATCAGCGGATTTCGCCGCGCTTCACAATCACCTTGTCAACTAAGCCGTATTCCTTGGCTTGCTCGGCAGTAAACCAACGGTCGCGCTCCGAGTCAGCCTGGATCTGAGCAACCTCACGACCTGAGTGATGTGCGATCAACTCAGCCATGCGGCGCTTTGTGTAGGCAAGCTGCTCAGCCTGGATTGCGATGTCAGCAGCCTGGCCACGCAAACCAGCGAGAGGCTGATGCATCATGATGCGTGCGTTAGGGAGGGTGTAACGCTTCCCTTGGGTACCAGCAGTAAGTAGGAATTGCCCCATCGATGCTGCCAGCCCCATGCAAACCGTTGCTACGTCACACGAGACAAACTGCATGGTGTCATAGATCGCCATACCTGCTGTGACTGACCCACCTGGGCTGTTGATGTAGAGCCAGATGTCCGACTTTGGATCTTCGCTCTCCAAGAAGAGCAACTGTGCACAGATCTGGTTGGCGATGTCATCGTTCACGTCGGTGCCGAGGATGACCACACGGTTTTTCAGCAGGCGGCTGAAGATGTCATTGCTCGGGCTGGGCGAGCCGTCAAGGGCATTGGGAACGAGTTCACTCATGGGTTAGAGGCTATCCCCCAACTACCCTGTAAACGATGTCTGATGAGGTCTTTAGCCCCAACGCCGATGAGTTGCTAAGCAACAATGACTCATATGTCAGAGAGTTCTCAGATCACGGGCTTTCGCTGGCTCCAGCTCGCCACCTAGCGGTCGTTGCGTGCATGGACTCCCGTATGGATATTTTCCAGATGCTTGGTTTGGCTCACGGAGACGCTCACGTGATCCGCAATGCCGGTGGCGTAGTCACCGATGACGTGGAACGATCTCTTGTTCTGTCGCAGCGGCTTTTGAACACTCGGGAAATTGTGCTGATCCATCACACAGATTGTGGGCTCCAGAAAGTTAACCCGACTGAATTCAAAGATGAACTCCAAGTTGAATGTGGCCTCAAACCGGCGTGGTCCATTGAGTCATTTACCGATCCGTTTGAAGACACGCTCCAAAGTATGAACCGGCTGCATCACTCACCGTTCATCAAGTTCAAGGATCACATCCGAGGGTTTGTCTACGACGTCGCCAACGGCAAACTCATCGAAGTACACCGCTGAAAACCACGAGGACGTTCTCATCGTCGCGAACATTGCGACGATCAGCAACTAAACCAGCGAGTCCCGCGCTTCCGGTTGGGCTCACATTGATTCCGGTGTATTCACGACCGTGATCCCACGCCGTACGGACAATGTTTTCGCTGGCAACCACCGGGCGACCCTTCGTGGCATCCATCTGGTTGAGCACACTCACCCAGTCGTAAGTTTCGTCATCGAGGATGCCATCAGCGATTGAACTCGGTGTGGACTCCCACGGCCACATACAGGTCTCCCACCGCGAACCCGCGTCACGCACGCTTCCCGTCTCGCCCGCAAGCCGCCATGCACGCTCAAGCGGCGCGCAGCCAGCGGTCTGCACAGCCATCAGCTTCACATTGGGCTGGGCGGTCACAAGCCCTTGAGACAGGTTGGCGGCGAACGCGCCACCCCCTACCTGTACGTAAGCCCTTGAAAATGCCACGTTTTTGATTCGTGCCTGCTCGGCGATCTCCCAGCCGATCGTTCGCCCACCGTCGAGGCACCAAGCATTTTCGGGCCCTTGCACCCCGAAAGGAATGCACCCATCGCTGACGGCGATACGAAATTCGCGCACGCATGGATCGCCGGTTGGGTTCTCTTCAGTGCGCAATGAGACATTCACTTTTGCATTGAGTTCATGCAATCTGTTCAGAACGGTTTCAGATGCATCTGCTGGAACAAAAACATTGATTGGCCAGTTCACAGAAGCTGCAAGTGTCGACGCTGCAATCGCAGCATTACCGCAAGATGCAATCGCGAGTTCGGGACGTGTTGCAAATGTCCATGGTGCACGCCCATAAATTTCGAGTGACATCAAATGAAGAAGCTCGGTAAATATGTGACGAGCCTTTTGTGAGCCAGCAACATTTGCCGTCTCATCCTTAATCCACACTCCACCCTCATCACTGAATCCGAGGTGCGTGGACAAGTCATCTGCGCGGCGCAACGGGGTGAAGTGAAATCCCGCACCATCCACTGCTTTCACGCGACCAGTCAGGACAGTGATCAGGTCAACTTGCTGATCATCCGACATCCCTAGTGCATCTGCAAACGACGCCCACATCAACATTCGTCGAAAGGCAATGAACGGGTTAAACGATTCGCGAACTGTCAACTTTGGTTGCTCATCGAGCACCAGTGAATGATGACGGTTGTAGATCGTTGCACGCGGACACACGAACGACATTGGTTGCGTTACAGGCAATGTTTCGCCACAGCGTACGCAGACCAAGTTCGCCATGCGTCCACCCTAGGCGGATTGAAGCTAAGACTTCACTCGGGCGTTGAACTCTTCAATCAATGCGTCCCAAACAGGAATGTAACTGCGTATTGACTGCCAAAAACTCTGCGAACGACGCGCTTCGAAAACTGACAATGGGGTGCCTTGCTGCTCCACCCACGTGTAGTAACCCAGATTGAAGATTCGATTCTTGTCTTGCTCCGTGCAGTCCAACATGTGGTCCGTATCAACCGACCCGAGATGTTCGGAAAATACTTCCGCTGCATCCACCTCAGTGAAGTCGTTGTTGAAGCGTCGGGCAAGGGTCTTCACGCGCTCACTTGGATACAACGCTCCGCCATCGGTGGCGATTGTGATGATCGCATCGTTCTCGCCAAGGTTGAGCAACTTTGCAGTCTTGATTGCAGCGAGAACATTGCAGATTGAAGAAAAGCCAAAATGTTCGAGAGCAGCGACAACATCGGCTGGAACCTTCTTGCGCTCCACCAAGTAACGACGACCCGCGTCGGTATTGAACATCACATCGAGTTCATCCGTGGCACGATCGCTGATTGCTGCAACGATGTCAGTGTTCATCACATTGTGAATGAGTGGAATGTGCTTGTCACCGATTCCTTGAATGTTGTGTTCACCGAAACCATTCTCAAGCATGGTCGGACACTCAAGTGCTTCAACCGCAACAATTTGTGTGCCGTGATGATCTTTAAGTCGATCGCCAGCGCCAATTGTGCCAGCGGATCCGGTGGCGGATGTGAAAGCCGCAAGGCGCAGATTCGGATTGCTCTTCAGCACGTGTTCAAAAACTGATTCAAGAGCGCGACCAGTTACCTCGTAATGGCCCGCATGGTTTCCAAACTCACAGAACTGATTAAGTACGAAATTTTCGGGGTTTTTGGCCATTTCATTGCAAGCGTCGTAGATCTCTTTGACATTGCTCTCGGTGCCAGGAGTACGAACGATGTCAGATGGATCGCTCACCCACCGATCGAGCCAATCAAAACGCTCTTGCGACATGCCCGCAGGCAGGACTGCGACTCCCCGACTCGCCATGATTCGGCTGATAGCAATTCCGCCACGCGCATAGTTCCCAGTGCTTGGCCAAACTGCGCGGTGACGGGTTGGGTCGAATTGTCCTGTAATCACACGTGGTGCAAAACATGAAAACGCTGCCAACACTTTGTGCGCGGTGATCATTGGAAAGCGATCACCGAACATGACGATTATTGGACTCGGGATCCCTGTTAAAGAACTTGGAAGGACCACGTGATCCGGTACCGACACACGGTTTCCATCTAGGTCGTTGTACCAATGCACTCGGAACAAGTTGCGCGCATCAGGTGCGTTCTTATCCAATCCATCACAGACTCCACGATCGATCGTGGACGGATCGGCGAGCTGGGAAAAGGTTGGAAGGACAATGCCCTGTTCTTTGAATCGCTTGACACTGTTCTTGAGCGACGCTTCATCAACCACATGGTCAGCAAGACCGAGTTGAGTGGCGAGTGCTTCGGAGTCGAGCGTTTCGGTAAGCGAGGTCACGCTTTACATTATGTCAAAGAAAGTGCTCCGCCCCCTGCGTGAAAGGCGTCGCAGTTCAACCCGCCCGCAAGCGGCCCTTCAGGTCTTCAGCTGCTTTCAGCACTGCAGATACAGCCACTTCCTGATCCACGCGCACCTCGGGCCCTTGGATCCCTACAGCGGCTACAAATTTTCCTGAAGCGTCAAAAACGGGAGCAGCGACGCCAACCACCCCTTCGTATCGCTCTCCATCATTGCGGGACCAACCACGCTCGCGAATCAGCTTCAGGTCGGCAGTTAGATCCGCAACAGCCGTCTGCGTGTTTGTGGTGAATCGTTCGAGCTCGCCAAGTGACCGCACAGTGGACTCAGCGTCTTCACTACTGAAGGCCAGAATCACCTTGCCCATCGCCGATGCATGCAAAGCAATTCTGCTTCCAAGCTCGTGATCAAAACGCAGGCGCTGATTAGACGGTGTGCACTCAGCAACGAAGCCAACTTCGCCAATACGAAATGCAACTGCTGCAGATTCGCCAGTGGTTTCGGCTAGCGAGTCAAGAACTTCACGGGTATGTTTCGCATCGGCATCATGCGCACCGCGTACACCTAGACGAACTAGTTCTGGCCCAATTTCGTAGCGCTCAGTCGCTGGATTCTGGAAGATAAATCCATCCGCACAAAGAGCTCCGAGGAGTCGATGCACGGTACTTATTGATAGCCCCGATTGATGAGCGATATCACTCAAACGCATCTGAGTTGACTCGCCACCAAAGCACTTCAGGATCTTCAGCGCACGATGAACAGATGCTGAACCTTGCTGCTCAGTGTCACCGGTAGTCACATCGCTTTTTGCCACTTCTTAAGCGTACCCATGGCGGGCGTTTCGGGCACTTCCACTACGCTTAAGTCTCCAGCAAGGCCGACGTAGCCCAATGGCAGAGGCACGGCGCTTAGGACGCCGCAAGTGAGAGTTCGAGTCTCTCCGTCGGCACTGTGAACTCAATAGCGGACGTCTTGGTTGTGCTGTTCTGCGTAGTAACGGTCCTAGTTGCCATAACGTTCGCCTTTGAATTCGATCGTTGGCGAATCGTGGCCTGGCTACAAACTCCGCTTCCACTTTGGATACCTATCGCCGGTGCAGGAACTGTGTTGGCACTCCTTGCCAGTGCGTATGTAGTTGCCGCAGTGCTCGGCTTAGCAACTGCAATTTTTGTATTTCGCCTCGTGCCTTTACTGCAGTCGACTTTGATGCACAACACCCGGCCGACTGCAGCAAAGTTACGAGTTGCCCACGGCAATCTTCTTTATCTGAATACAAAATATGACAACACGTTGGATGCTTTGATCGCAGTGGACGCCGATGTGCTCACACTTTGTGAAGTCACAGAGACATGGCACGGAAAACTGCTCGAGCATGTCGGCTTTCATTCGCTGTACCCACACCGTGTAGTAAGCCCGGCTGATCTCGCTGATGGAATCGCAGTGTTTTCAAAAATTAACTTTGAAACGCACAGCATCAAACCGATGATCACAAAGAATGCGATTGTCGCAACACTTTCTCATCCATTGGGGAGACTGCAACTAATCACTCCCCACCCGATGCCACCAGTAAGCCGGATCAAGATCAGGGATTGGCGACCATCTTTTGAGTCAATCCGCAGAAGTGTTGACCCCGCTTTGCCAACTCTCTTGATCGGTGACTTGAATGCCGCACATTGGCATCCAAGTTTCCGACGATTGATTACCGATGGATTTCTACGGCATGTGCGTGACAGTGCGCGTGGACGTTGGGCTGGCGGGCTCGCCCCGTCCTGGCGGCCACACCGCAACGCACCGAGAATTGTTCGGCTGGACCATGCTTTAACCTCACCTGGCCTTAATCCCATCAAAGTTGAAAACTTTGCGATACCTGGTAGCGACCACGACGGCCTAGTGGTCGAGGTGGTGATCAGTGAGCCAGACACGGCACAATTAGAAAGTATTAGATAAGCGACTTTCAGCGGGAGTTGTAAGAATGAAAACAATGCTTCCACGCGCACGACACCGTTGGCTTGCTATCGCCTCGATACCACTAGTCATTACCTTGACCTCGGGTGCATTGACCGCTCAATCCCGACACACAATCTCGACAACTTCGATTCGCAACATCACAGTCGACGCAGATCCGGTCAGATCTGGTTCAGTTCAGCAAACGCTTCAAGTATCGATCCCGCCAGATGTTGCTTCGCTAGCGGGCGTACCGACGGTTCCCGATGGCTGGACACTCGAATACACAGAGGATGGTGCAACATGGAGCTCAACTGCACCCGCGAGCCCGTCGGCCGTGAGGGCAACTGGAACAGTTGAGTCATTGGGGACATCAGGCGAATTCCAAGTGCTGGAGTCTGAAGCAGAGGGCGTCCCTGTATCGGTCACTGGTTGGGCTCAGCCCACTTCGGCAGGGGACGGCTGGGATGTTTTCTTCGGTCTTGGTCGCATTTTCAACGTGTGGCACCACACGGAGACCTATGTGGGTGTTGACTGCCACGAACGCACGACAGCGCTGCCCTGCTGGACCCTAGGTGGAATGAATACTCCATTCGTGCTCTACGGATATCAATCTCCGAACCACTCAACTGGGTTTATCCACGAATCATCACGCAAACTCTGGACCCTTGCACGCAAGATCAGTGATGGAACTGCCGGGTTCATCTGTGTCGATCTAGATGACATCACCAACCCAGAGTCGTGCTCAACGGAGTACGTGCCCCTTACATCTGCAGGGGCGACTGTATCTTGGCAGAATCTTGGTGATGCGAGCCGCATAGGAAACGAAGTGTTCTTTCGTCTCACATCTACAAACTCTTCGCTTTACTGTCTGAATCTCTCAACCGGTACCGCATGCACTGGGCAACCATATGCCGCTGGTGGTAGTTCTGGACTCCCAGTTGGAATTGCCGTTTATGACTTCAACCGAAGTTTTGCACTAAACAACTTGCTCTTCGTCAACAGCTCAACCGATGTCGGATGCTTTGATCCTGTTAGTGACTCATCTTGTCCTGGCACTTGGCCAGTCAGCGTGAGCCAGATGGGTGCAATATTTACGAAGTTTGATTCGTTAGGCGATGAAGTAGGTATATGTGGCATCGCTGCGCAAGCTTGTTTTGATTTTCTTGGTGCTTCGTCAACCTTCCCTGCTGGTCTTGCGACTGCATTGAATGACTACCCGCAGTCGTGGTTCTGGAATGAATGGGCGGGGCTTGGCTCTCCCAATACGCTTCCGCGCTACTACTGGACTATTCAGGCAGATCACACCAAGATGCAGTGCTACGACTTCACAACCGATGCGGTGTGTGCTGGCTTTACGATTCCCTCGTTAGGGCTTCGGACTTATGGCGTGCGCGAAGACCCCGCTGACCCTGGGTGTCTGTGGAC
This sequence comes from uncultured Actinomycetes bacterium, assembly GCA_903925985.1. Classification (GTDB taxonomy): domain Bacteria; phylum Actinomycetota; class Acidimicrobiia; order Acidimicrobiales; family Ilumatobacteraceae; genus CAIYHK01. The sequence continues at coordinate 6,178 of CAIYHK010000074.1, read as the reverse complement.
CAATAGTGACGTGGGTCAAGTTGTTGCATTCAACGGCACCACTGGAACCACTGGATGCAATGTGATCGATGCAGTTCTTACCTTCCCCGTCGAACAACTCTCGCCACGCAATCGTTGCGACGGGTCCACTGCGATATCCGCTTGGACGCGGCTCAAGGTAGATCTACCCGCCGGAATTGACCACAATGATGTAATCGTCACTGTTCGTAACTCATCAGGTGATCTGATAACGGACTGGACATCAAAGACAATTAATGGCGCAGGGGTTTTGAATCTTGCGAATCTTGATCCCGCAATCACGGGTGACTCGCCGCAATTCACAATCCAAGCTTTGAATACTGATGACGCCACTGGCATTAGTGGCACATTGCGATATGAGTCGCTGCCAGCGCAGATATGCGTGCCGTTGATGCGCGAAATTGTGTGCCCAGAGGATCCTGACGTACCAGTTGTCGGTGCCGGTGAACGATTCTTCGGAGCGTATTGGCCCGACACATCACAAACCGAAGAGTCCAGCAGTTACCGAATCACGGCACTGTCGTCAGGCTGCGACGATGATTCAACAACTACTACTGTCGCTCCACCTGAGTCCGTCCCTGGTGGTTCGATTGCGTCAACGCTCCCACCCACTGGAGCAAATCCGGGCACGACATCTCGCGGAACCCTGTTAGCAACAATCCTTCTCTTCTTTGGTTGTGTTGCACTCACCTATTCGGTCCGGCGCGCAAGGATCTAATCAATGCCTCGACTGCGCGTCGACGGTGTGACATTGAATTCTTCGCGTCAGTATCCATCTCGGCGTAAGTAACCGTCGAGTCTTCGGGGATAAATAGTTGGTCGTAGCCAAAACCATTCGATCCGTGTTCGGCGGTAGCAATGCCTCCCGGCAACACACCTTCGGCGATTGTCCATGTGGTCGCCCCGCTTGGATTGGGCCACGCAACCACCATTACAGACCGAAACTCTGCACGCCGATCGAGTTCGCCGTGCAAACGTTGCAGCAGCAGCGCACGATTGGCTGCATCGCGATTACTTCCATCAGCACGGATTTCATCACCCGCGAACCGAGCGCTATGCACGCCGGGCGCGCCGTTTAGGGCCACAACAAACAGCCCGGTGTCGTCAGCAAGAGCCGGCTTTTGGGTTGCGTTCATAATCGCCAACGCTTTCAACTTCGCGTTCCCGACCAAGGTGTCGGCATTTTCATCAACATCGGGGACTTCATTAAGCCCTGGACGCGCCAACAGCTTGCATTCCGGCATCAGGGAAGTGAATATCTCTTCAATTTCCGCAACTTTGTGCAAATTGGCTGATGCCAGAACTAACTCAAGTTGGTGTGGCATTGAGAAGTTCCGCGCAGTTTCCTAGCGTCCAAGTTGGCGTGGTGCAGGAGCGTTTGCGAGCAAGCTGGATTGCAGATCAAAGATCTGCCCCAGGCCATGGGATGCAAGCTCTAATAGTGAATCCAGTTCCTCACGACTAAACGCCAAACCTTCTGCAGTGCCTTGCACCTCTACAAACTTTGCATCGCCACTTGCTTTGGATTTCAACATCACCACATTCATGTCAACTTCTGCTGACGAGTCTTCAACGTAGGGAAGATCAAGAACCGGTACTCCGTTGTGGATGCCAACGCTGATTGCGCCACAAAATGAATGCAACGGGTGAGACGAAATCAAGCCCTCTTGCTGCACTCTTGACAGTGCGTCGTGCAAAGCAACATAGCCACCAACGATGCTCGCGGTTCGGGTGCCACCATCGGCTTGAAGTACGTCACAGTCCACCACCACTTGTCGTTCACCGAGAGCCACCATGTCGCAAGCGGCTCGCAAAGAACGGCCGATCAGGCGCTGAATCTCCACTGTGCGCCCTGACTGCTTGCCCTTGGCTGCCTCTCGATCAACACGCTCTGGCGACGACCCAGGCAACATCGAATACTCAGCAGTGACCCAGCCTTTATTGGTGCCCTTCATCCATCGCGGCACATCTTCATCCACGCTCGCCGTGCATAACACCCGCGTTTTGCCAAAGCTGACCAGGACCGAACCCGCAGCCATTTCGGTGAAATCGCGTTGGATTTCTAAAGGTCTCAATTGATTTGGTTGACGGCCATCGGGTCTAGACATATTTCAAAGTTACTCGCTTGATCATTTTCCAGGTGCCCACAACTTCGCATCGGACAATTCCGGTCCGAGAAGTCGTCGCCCAAGATCAGCGAACCAAGAAACATCACCTGAAGACAAAAACGTGTGCTCGCCACGCTTGGTCTCGCTCGAAACGAGACCGGCGTCCATCAGGGCCTTGCGCACAGCAAACGCAGTTTCGTCCGCAGAACTGACCAACACAACATTTGGACCCATTACTTCGCTGATAACTCGAGCCAAATATGGATAGTGCGTGCAACCAAGAAGCAGGGCGTCAACGTTCGCTGCGCGTACCGGCGCAAGCAGCCGTTCGGCGAGCACCATGACTTCATCTCCAGTTGTTTGCCCACGTTCAACAAACTCAACAAAACCTGGGCACGCCGCACTTGTGAGCGCAACGTCAGCCCCAGTGGCTGCCACTGCTCGCACATAGGCTCCGGATGAAACAGTGCCAACGGTACCGATTACTCCAACATTCTTGTTACGTGTCGCTTGCACTAAAGACCGAGCGCCGGGATTAATCACTTCAAGCACTGGCACAGGCATCTCTTTTACCAACGCGTCATATGCAACAGCGGATGCCGTGTTGCATGCAACGACAATCGCTTTCGCATCAAAGTCACGCACCAGACTCCATGCGATTTCAATTGCATATCCGCGAACCTCGTCCGCGGGCTTCGAACCGTACGGGTACCTTCCGGTGTCACCGACATAAACGAGATCTTCGTTTGGCATTAGGTCGATCAACGCCCGCGCAACGGTGAGGCCACCGAAGCCGGAATCAAACATGCCAATCGGCCGATGCGCCATGGCAGCAAGATTACTTAGAAATAAATGATCTTCTCGGCTGCAGCTTCGGCGTCATCCAGATTGGCCGTATAAGCACCTGTGGACAGGTACTTCCATCCACCGTCACAGACGATGAACACAATCGTGCCCGACTCGATGCTTGCCGCCATCTTTGCTGCACCAGCGAGTGATGCACCAGTGCTGATGCCAGCAAAAATGCCGCACTCGTTAACGATCCGTCGCGTCCATTCAATGGATTCGCGCGGGCGCACAACGCGCTTGCGATCCAGAATGTCGTAACCGTGCCAGTTCTCAAACACTGGCGGTATGTAACCATCATCAAGATTGCGTAGGCCTTCAACAGTCTCTCCAAGCGGAGGTTCCACAGCGACAATTTGGATGTCTGGGTTTCGTTCTTTCAGGAACCGACCAGTTCCCATCAAAGTTCCACTCGTGCCGAGACCAGCGACAAAGTGCGTGATCTCTGGGCAGTCACGCCAGATTTCAGGACCAGTGGTTTGGTAGTGAGCAGTGGGATTGGCATCGTTTGCGTATTGGTACAGGAAGCACCACTCTGGGTGTTCCTCTGCCATCACCTTGGCGCGCGCAACTGCACCATTGCTGCCTTCTTCGCCGGGCGTGAGAATTATCTCGGCACCAAACACTTCCAGCATCTGACGGCGTTCAATAGACACACTGGTTGGCATCATGATCGTGATCGGATAGCCCTTGATCTTGGCAATCGCTGCCAATGCGATTCCGGTGTTTCCTGACGATGGCTCCAAAATGCGCTGACCCGGCTTCAAGCGCCCATTTTTCTCGGCGTCTTCAATCATTGACTTCGCGATGCGATCCTTCACGGAACCGAAAGGATTCTGATTCTCCAACTTTGCGATCAGACGAACGTTTGGGTTCGGTGACAGATTCGAGACGTCCACCATTGGCGTGTTGCCAATGAGGTCAAGAATCGATTCGCTGGGGATCATGCTGGTCTTTCGGGGGCGGGTCGGGCTAAATCCGACTAAAGCAATAAGGATTCTAGCGATTGCCCTTGGATTTGCACCGTTTGACCCCGTAGCTCCAGCACTTTGAGCCTCGCAAAGCCTTATGTGGTTTAGGCGATGCTGATTTCCTCTTCGATTATCTCGCCATTGACAATGCGAAAAGATCTCGGCTGAGGTGCCCCTGATTTCAAGCTCACTATTAGATAGTGCCAACCGGGATCAGGCGCTTGAGCAACGTCCGTGGCGCTCGGAAAAGCCTCGGAATGCGTGTGGCTGTGCATCACTCCCAAAACTTCAAGGCCATCCTTCTCCGCAGCAATTTCGGCTTTCAGATGCTCTTTCGGATCAATCGTGTAGACCTTGGCGCTCGCTGCAATATTCGTGCACGGAACGAATCGGTCGATTCGATCGCTACCTGGCGCCCCGATCATCAGGCCACAAACCTCAAACGGATAGCCGTTAACTGCGTGCTCGCCCATTGCGGCAACTACGTCGGAAGGAATCGCAATCATCACCCACCAAGGCTACAAGTAGCCTTGGCAAGCCCGAATAACCATGAAAAAGCAACCTTCCACCCTGGCCAGCAACCGCAAGGCACGTCACGACTTCACCATCCTTGAGGTGGTTGAAGCTGGAATTGTGCTGTCTGGAAGTGAGGTCAAGAGTCTTCGCACGGGTCAGGTGCAGCTTGCAGACTCCTACGCTCGCATGCACAACGGTGAACTTTGGCTAGAGGGTGTGCACGTGGCCCCGTATCAATTTGCGCACGGTGTTGGAGCTCACGATCCGAACCGGCCTCGCAAATTGCTGCTCCATGCTTCGGAATTACAGCATCTTTCTGACCGCGTAGCTCGTGAACGCTTAACAATCGTGCCGCTGTCGATTTACCTGAAAGATGGCCGCGTAAAAGTTGAGGTGGCACTTGCCCGCGGCAAACGTCGCGAGGATAAACGCCAAGACATCGCCAAGCGGGACGTGGAACGAGAAATTCAGCGCAACCTAGGGCGCCAGGAAAAAGGCAAGATCTAAATAAGTTTTGATGTGTCGCCACTTGTGGCACTTATCGCTGCTAGCCAGGTCTTGTAGCCACCATTCACATTGCGTGCTTTAACTCCACTCTCGTGAAGTAGCGATGCGGCAGTGTGACCGCGCTGACCAACTTGGCAATAAACCACGAACGGACCAGGGCCGAGAGAATCAAGTCGCTCGCGTAGCTCATCTAACGGCACATTGATGTCACCAGGGATATGCCCAGCATTGTGCTCGGATTCGGTTCGCACATCAAGAAGTTTCCAACCTTGACTTAATGCGGACTCAATTTCTAGAGGGTCAATCACATCACAGTCACCAGTGAGAACATTCTCTGCCATGTACCCGAGCATGTTTACTGGATCTTTGGCTGATGAAAATGGTGGCGCATACGCGAGTTCAAGATCGGCTAGTTCAACCGCCTTCACCCCAGCTGACATCGCCGTTGCAAGAATGTCGATTCGCTTATCGACCCCAGACCCACCTACCGCTTGAGCGCCAAGGATGGTGCCAGTGAGTGGCTCAAAAAGCATCTTGATCGTCATCTGCTCTGCGCCCGGGTAGTAGCTCGCATGATTCATCGGATGAGAGTGCACGCTCTTGAATGCTCGCCCAGCAGCCGTGAGACGCTTTGCATTCCAGCCAGTCATTGCCACTGTCAAGGAGAACACTTTGACGATTGCGGTACCAAGAGATGGTGCAGGTCGCACATCGAGTCCTGCGATGTGGTCGGCCACTCTGCGACCCTGTCGGTTTGCCACATTCGCAAGTGCGATCAATGAACTCGCACCACTGACGGAATCAATCTTTTCCACTGCATCACCGACTGCGTAGATGTCTGGGTCACTTGTTTGACCAGACTCGTTCACAGCGATGCCGCGGTTGGGCCCGATTGCTAGCGACGCCATCTCGGCGAGGCGCGTATCTGGGCGCACTCCGATTGAGCCAATAACCAGGGCCGCTGGAATCGCGCGGCCATCCGCTAGCAACACGGCATCGGAACTGATCTCAGTGACCGCTACCCCAGTTTCTACGTCAATGTGGTTTTTCTCAAGCTCTGCGCGCACCAAAATTGCCAACTCGGGATCCAACGGAGTGAGAACTTGATCTGCAGCCTCAACAACTGTGACCTTGATTCCCGAATGCGACAGATTCTCTGCAGTCTCGAGGCCGATGAAACCAGCACCAATTACAACTGCGGTGGCAGGTGAT
>CAIYHK010000073.1 GCA_903925985.1 uncultured Actinomycetes bacterium | reverse complement strand
TGGTCCATGAACTGCGACAACTGCGAAGTACCAAAGAACTCCTTGATTGCAGCAACAACTGGACGAATGTTGATGAGGGTCTGCGGTGTGATCGCTTCAACGTCTTGGGTGGTCATGCGCTCGCGCACGACACGCTCCATACGTGAAAGACCGATGCGAACCTGGTTCTGAATCAATTCACCAACCGAACGAATACGACGGTTTGCAAAGTGGTCCTGGTCGTCAAGGCGATAGCCAGGCTCTTGCTTCACAAGGTTCAACATGTAAGAGATCGTGGCGAGAACTTCGCAACGGCTCAACACATCTTGATCATCTGCTGGAAGATCGAGATCGCTTGCCTTCAGATTGAATTCCTTCTGCACGAACTTGAGCTCATTGCCGAGTTTGCGATTGAGCTTGTAACGGCCCACGCGGCTGAGGTCATAACGGCGGCTCTCGAAGAATGCGTTGTTGAAGTAATCAGATGCACTCTTCAGGGTCGGTGGTTCGCCTGGGCGCGCACGCTTGTAGATCTCAACAATTGCTTCGTCACGGGTCTGTGCAACGTGACGCTCTTTTTCCCACTGACCTTCAAGGAAGTCGAAGTGGTTCACAAAACGGTCAATGAAACCTGGGAAGTTTTCTTCGTCGTAACCAAGCGCGCGAAGAAGCATGAAGATTCCGATGCGACGCTTACGTGCCACGCGTGCACCAGCAGTTACGTCCTTGCCAGGCTTGTGCTCGACGTCGAACTCCAGCCACTCACCGCGGTAAGGGTGGATGGTGCCCTTGACCAACTGATGCTTCGACAAGTTACGGAGGCGGTAACGCTCACCGGGTTCGAAAATCACACCAGGTGAACGCACGAGCTGTGACACAACAACACGCTCGGTGCCGTTGATGATGAAGGTGCCCTTTTCGGTCATCTTCGGGAAGTCGCCCATGAAGACAACCTGCTCTTTGATTTCACCGGTGTTGCGGTTCATGAAACGCGCGCGAACGAAGATCGACGCGGCATAGGTCATGTCCTTCTCGCGGCACTCCTCCACCGTGAACTTCGGTGGCGGGCAAAGATCCTCATCCTCTGGATCAAACTCGAGCTCAAGACGCAGAGTGTCTGAGAAGTCGGTGATCGGCGAGATGTCGTTGAATGTTTCAACGAGGCCCTGCTTTAAGAACCACTCATAAGAATCGCGTTGGACCGAAATGAGGTCCGGGATCTCAAGGGGTTCAGCGAGGTTGGCGAACGAATACCGTTCGCGATTTGCAGAGCGCGTGGCCACTATTTTCTCCTCGTCAGACAAATGTCAGGTCGATTGGCGAACGTGTATGCAGTGGCACGCTGACAAATGGAAATAGAGAAAAAATGTCCAAAAGGGCGTGGCACAGCAACTTTCCACGCTATCGTGCGCCGACCCTCGCCTGCAAGGGGACTGGGAAATAGAGCCTGCCCCACCGGGCGGCCCCGCTTGGGGAAGCACGATAAACACCAAAAACGGTTCCGTCAAGCACCCGAACCCCCAAATTTGGGGGATTTGGGCAAAAAACAGCCCCGAGGCCGAGGCCCCGGGGCTGGAATTCCGGTCCCGACCAGGTTGCCCCGGCCGGGTCGAGTCGCTGTTGGTGCGACTTACTTCACTTCGACGCTGGCGCCAGCCTCTTCGAGCTTGGCCTTGGCCTTGGCGGCGTCGTCCTTGTTGGCCTTTTCGAGCACGGGCTTTGGTGCGCCGTCTACGAGGTCCTTGGCTTCCTTCAGACCGAGGCTGGTGAGCTCGCGCACAACCTTGATGACCTGGATCTTCTGTGCTCCACCGTCGGTGAGGATGACGTCGAACTCATCCTTTTCCTCAGCAGCAGGTGCAGCAGCGGTAACGCCAAACTTCTCTACGAACGCGTCGAGGAGTACCTTCAACTCGATAACCGAAAGGGCCGAGATGCCCTCGAGGATGTCTTCCTTTGTAAGAGCCATTTTGCTCATTCTCCTTGTTTTGAAATTTCTTGAAATTGATTACTTACTGAACTGAGTGACCAGCGGATTACGCGGCCTTTTCTTTTTCTGCGATGAGTGCCGACAGGCCGTACGCGAAGTTGCGTGGCAGTGCCTGCAACAATCCGGCGGTCTTGACCAGCGGTGCCTGCAGTGCGCCTGCGAACTGTGCGAGAAGAACTTCGCGCGGCGGGAGATCAGCGAGTGCTTCGAGCTCCTTAGCCGAGATTGACTTTTCACCGAGAACACCACCTTTCACCACCAGCAACGGATTCGTCTTCGACTGTTCTTTCAGCACTTTGGCTGCAGCGGCGACATCACCTTTTACAAAAGTGATTGCGGTTGGTCCAACGAGGAATTCCTCGATGTTGGACTTTCCGGCTCCGCGTGCACCAAAGCGCGCCATCGTGTTTTTGTACACCTTGTACTCAGCACCAACGCCGCGGAGCTCACGACGAAGGGTCGCGAGCGCAGCAACGGTCATACCGCGATACTCAGTAACAATGGCAGCATCGGCGTCGGCGAACTTCGCCTGCACCTCTTTGACTACAGCAACCTTGTCGGGTCGTGGGTTTGACATTTACACCTCCTCTCGTATCTGCTTCGGGGCACCCGCTTTGCAACGGACACCACACCGAAGCGACACGAGGGGTTCATACCCACATGCGTTCCGTGAAGTTTCCGCCTCGTTTGGCGACTGGTGTCATTACCCGGCGAACCGGACCAAATGTCTGTGGCGAGCAACCTGTTGGTTGTTAGGACTTAAAACTCTAGGCGTTGGCCTCAACTGGCTTCAAACGGTTGAGATCAAGACGAATTCCTGGGCCCATCGTGGAAGAAACGGTGATCTTCCTGAGGTAACGGCCCTTTGCTGACGCGGGCTTTGCGCGCTGGATTTCGTCCAGAACTGCGCGCAGGTTCGCCTCGAGTGCCTCAACTGTGAAGGAAGCCTTGCCGATGAGTACGTGCACATTGCCGTAACGATCGGTGCGGTATTCAACCTTGCCACCTTTGAATTCAGAAACTGCGCGACCGGTGTCTTGAGTAACTGTGCCGGTCTTTGGGTTTGGCATCAAACCACGTGGACCAAGAACACGACCAAGCTTTCCAACCAAAGGCATCATGTCTGGAGTTGCGATCATGAGATCGAAATCCATGTTGCCCTTTTCGATTTCTGCAGCGAGATCGTCTGCGCCAACGATGTCAGCACCGGCATCTTTTGCAGCCTGAGCGGCATCACCAGCAGCAAACACTGCAACGCGAATGTTTTTGCCGGTACCTGATGGCAACGCGACGGTGCCACGAACTGCTTGATCAGCTTTACGTGGATCAACACCGAGTCGGATTGCAACTTCGACAGTTTCGTCGAACTTTGCAGATGCGGTCTGCTTGATGAGTTCACAAGCCTGTGTTGGCGTGTACTCATCATCACGGTTGTAACGCTTCAACGCGTCGATGTACTTCTTACCTTGTGGCATATTGCCTCCCTCATCTAGTAACCGGTCAGGCGAGGTAGTCCTGCTCTCGGTATGTGTTTACTTAAGAATCAAACGACCTTGAGGCCCATTGAACGCGCAGTGCCGCGAACTTGCTGCTTCGCAGCTTCGAGGTCATATGCGTTCAGGTCTGGCACCTAGATCTTTGCGATCTCTTCGATCTGTGCTTCGGTCACCGTGCCAACAACTGCCTTGCCCGGTGTCTGTGAACCCTTTGGCAATCCAGCCTTCTCGCGCAGGAGAACTGGAGTTGGTGGGGTCTTCAGAATGAATGTGAAAGAACGATCTTCAAAGATCGTGATTTCAACTGGGATGATCGTGCCAGCCTGAGCTTCGGTGGCGGCGTTGTACGCCTTAACGAAGTCCATGATCGCAATACCGTGTGGACCGAGAGCGGTACCAACGGGTGGTGCCGGCGTAGCTTTGCCCGCCGGGATTTGGATCTTTACGATCGCTGCAACTTTTTTCTTTGCCATAGTCCTGTTTCCTTGTTGAGCGATTCTGCTAGAGCTTCGCTACTTGACTGAAATCGATCTCCACCAGGGTCTCGCGACCGAAGATATTCACGAGCACCTTGAGCTTCATGTGATCGGCGTTAATTTCGGCGATCTGGCCCGCAAAGTCAGCAAATGGGCCTTCCTTGATGCGCACGCTCTCGCCCACTTCGTAGTCCAGCTTCGGCTTGCGACGCGCGGTGACGTCCTTGCCGTCAGACTTCGCGGTGAGGAACTTCTCGACCTCGCGCTTGGTCAGCGGGGTTGGCTTCTGGCCGCGCTGGCTCTGGCCAACGAAACCAGTGACACCTGGGGTGTTGCGAATGCAGTACCAAGTGCTGTCGTCCATCTCGCAACGTACGAGCAAGTAACCAGGGAAAATCTTCTTTTGGACGGTCTGCTTACGACCACCCTTGAATTCCACAACTTCATCGGTTGGAATCTTGATTTCGTAAATGAAATCTTCCATAGCCATTGACTGGATACGTGACTTTAGGTTGGTCTCAACCTTCTTCTCGTAACCCGATTGCGTGTGCACGACATACCACTGACCCGGCTGATACGCAGGGACAGCTTCTTCTTCGTCGTCTTCGATTGTCTCGTCAACGCCAGCACCTTCGGTGAGATCAAAGGTCTCGATCTCTTCGGTGTTGTCGCCAACTTCTTCGGTGATGATTTCGTCAGTCATATCAGTCCTTGTAGAGCCATCCGGAGAACAAACCAAACAGCGAATCCAGACCGCCGATGTATGCGGTGAAGATCACCACTGTGACAAGCACGATGATCGAGTAACGACGGATCTCTGGCCACTTCGGCCATGCAACCTTGGTCATTTCCTCGCGAACTTCGCGCAAGTACTGGAACAACCCGACCCGCTCGCTCTTCTCGCGCTGAGCTGGAGCATTGCGAACTGGGGCACCCTGATCATTCAGGGCTCCCATGCGCTTTAGCGCTCGCTTTTGCTCGCGGTTGAGGTCTTGTGACATTTCGTTTCTCGTTTACTTGCGTTTCTTCTTTGCAGGGCAGGAGGGACTCGAACCCCCGACCGTCGGTTTTGGAGACCGATGCTCTACCAACTGAGCTACTGCCCTTTGGCGAGTTTCCGGGGAATCTCGCGTCCAGGATCCCCTAGCGGGTTTCCTTATGGAGAGTGTGTCGGCGATCGCGGGCGCAATACTTCTTCATCTCTAGACGCTCGCGGTCGTTGATCTTTGATTTCATGGTGATGTAATTACGCTCTTTGCACTCTGTGCATTCGAGCGTGATTTTCACTCGCTTGTCGTTACGCGGCATGGTGCCTCACTTAATGATCTTGGTGACGCGACCTGCGCCAACAGTACGGCCACCCTCACGGATAGCAAAACGCAAACCTTCATCCATAGCAATCGGCTTACCCAACACAACACTCATATTCACGTTGTCACCAGGCATCACCATCTCAGTACCCGACGGCAAAGACACAGTGCCAGTCACGTCAGTAGTACGGAAAAAGAACTGCGGACGATAGTTATTGAAAAACGGCTTATGACGGCCACCTTCTTCTTTGGTCAACACATAAACCTGACCCTCGAAATCGGTGTGAGGAGTAATCGAACCAGGAGCACACAACACCTGACCAGGCTCCACATCTTCTTTCTTCGTGCCACGAAGAAGTGCACCAATGTTGTCACCAGCTTGGCCCTCATCAAGCAGCTTGCGGAACATTTCAACACCAGTACAAGTCGTCTTTTGCGTGTCACGCAAACCAACGATCTCAACTTCGTCACCAGTGTGAACCTTGCCCTGCTCAACCTTGCCAGTCACAACAGTTCCACGACCAGTAATCGTGAACACATCCTCAATCGGCATCAAGAACGGCTTATCCAAATCACGCTTCGGCTCAGGAATCGCCTCATCACAAGCAGCCATCAACTCCATGATCTTGTCCTGCCAACCAGCATCACCCTCAAGAGCCTTCAAAGCAGAAACCTTCACAACCGGTGCATCATCACCAGGGAACTCATACTCATTCAAAAGCTCACGAACCTCAAGCTCAACAAGCTCAAGAAGTTCCGGATCATCAACCATGTCGGACTTGTTAAGCGCAACAACGATGTAAGGAACACCAACCTGACGAGCAAGAAGCACATGCTCACGCGTTTGCGGCATCGGACCATCAGTAGCCGCAACCACCAAAATCGCACCATCAACCTGAGCTGCACCAGTAATCATGTTCTTGATGTAGTCAGCGTGACCCGGCATGTCAACATGCGCGTAGTGACGCTTTTCGGTCTCATACTCAATATGAGCAATCGAAATCGTGATACCACGAGCCTTCTCCTCAGGAGCCTTATCAATCTGATCAAAAGGCGTGTAATCAGCCAACCCACGATCCGCCAACGTCTTGGAAATCGCAGCAGTCAACGTCGTCTTACCATGGTCAATATGACCCATCGTGCCGATATTCACATGCGGCTTAGTGCGCTCAAACTTTGCCTTGCTCATTG
>CAIYHK010000072.1 GCA_903925985.1 uncultured Actinomycetes bacterium | reverse complement strand
TTGAGGAAGGCTGTCCCTAGTACGAGAGGACCGGGACGGACGTAGCTCTGGTGTGTCTGTTGTCCTGCCAAGGGCACGGCAGATTGGCCACCTACGGAAGGGATAACCGCTGAAAGCATCTAAGTGGGAAACCCGTTCCAAGATGAGCACTCCCATGCGGTCAACGCAGTAAGGCCCGTGGCTAGACCACCACGTTGATAGGCCGGAAGTGTAAACGCGGTAACGCGCCAGCTGACCGGTACTAATCGGCCGAGGGCTTGATTTTGAACAAAGCTCGTGCTTGCTCTGGAGTCTTCGTGGGAGATCCCACATTGACAACTAATTTCTGGTGGCCATGGCGGCGGTGTCACACCCGTTCCCATCCCGAACACGGCAGTTAAGCCCGCCCGCGCCAATGGTACTTGGGGGTAGACCCCCTGGGAGAGTAGGTCGCCGCCAGAGTTCGCATTGGACGGCCCTCGTGTGTGTTTTCACCACGAGGGCCGTTTCATTTCCCGCCCTGCAGTGGCGATGATTCTTAGGATTGACAAATGACTGATTCCAGATCTGGGCGCTCTTCGCGTCCTGGCAGACCCGCCGGTGGTGGGCGTTCCTCCTCGGGGGGACGCAGTAGCGACCGTGCTCGCAGTTCTGGATCGGATCGTCCACGACGTGATGACGATCGTCGCCCGCGGCGTGATGATGACCGTCGCCCACGACGTGATGACAATGAACGCCGTCCGCGCAGAGACGATGACGATCGTCGTAGCAGCAGCAGTGACCGACGCCCGCGTCGCGATGATGATCGACGGCCGCGTCGTGATGATGATCGTCGTCCTCGACGTGATGACAATGAACGTCGTCCGCGTAGAGATGATGACCGCCCCGATACTCGTACCGATGCGCAACGAAAAAGCGATGAAGTCAAACGTCGCATCGGCGAGCGTCGCGTTAAAGAGGGTCCAAGTACCCCGCCTAAACAATCGCAGGAGCGCTGGATTGATGAAGGGCCAGTGCGTGGCGCGGCAAAAGGCGCAGTCAAGCGCGGCAAAGTCGATGGCCGTGGTGCGCGTAAGCCGAGCAAACCGACTACGTCGCCCGATCGCAAGAAGGCGCGCAAAGTTGCCATTGATGTGCAATCGCAGTTTGTTGCTGCCGTTGGTCCGCGACGCGCAACTCGCATGGCGGAGCAATTCGCAGAAGCAACGATCGCATTTGATCGTGATCGGGTAGATGACGCTCGACGCTTGCTCTTGGCAATGGGAAGGGAAGCCCTAAGCGCCCCATGTGCGCATGAGTTGATGGGTCTTATTCGCTATCGCTCTCGTGAATGGAAAAAGGCAGCAGCAGAGCTGGAAATTGCCCTTGCCTCAATGCCAGATGCAGTTGAACACATACCGGTGTTGATGGATTGCTACCGCGCTCTACGCGATCATGATCGAGTTTCCCAGTTATGGAAAATGCTTGGGGAAGAGTCTCCACATCCCGAAATCATGGCTGAGGGACGAATCGTTCTTGCGGGAACCAAAGCTGACCAAGGTGATCTGCCGGCCGCGCTGGCACTGATGGAAAAGTCGGGACGCAAAGTCAAACCTGTGCGCGACTACCACCTGCGCGAATGGTATTTCCTTGCCGACCTTTACGACCGCAGTGGCGATGTTATTAACGCGCGCAAGTATTTCAGTTGGGTCTATGAAAACGATGCCGATTTTGTTGATGTGCTCGAGCGTTTAGCTTCCCTTGGTGGCTGAAGTCTTTTAAGCATCGCTTTTGAAACCTCGTATCAGGGTTGTTGCAATATGGTCACACTTCCTCTCTCACGCTTATGAGACAAAAGGTGATCAAAATGGGGAATAGTAAGAAGTTGACTGAGGGCGATGAGATCAATGGCCTAAATGTGGTCGTGGTTGAAGGGGTCGTTAAGCAGGAACCAACTCTTCGGGAGTTGGGTGACGGGGAGTTTGTGCGTGAATTTACTGTCGGTACGTATATCGATGGTCGCCAAGTCAAGACTCCAGTGGTTTGTCGCGAGGCGCTTGGTGCCTCACTTAGTGCAGGCGATGAAGTCACCATCGTTGGGCATGTGCACATGCGTTTTTTCGCCACTGGTGGGCGAGTCACTTCGCGGACTGAGGTCGTAGCCAAACAGGTTTTTGGGGCTCGTTCTCGCTCGGCCCGCACAAAGGCACTTGCTGGCGTCATACAAGTTATTCAGGGGCGGTAAAAGATCAAGCACCCGCGTGGCGACCACTAACCTCACTGCTAGAAGTTTCTCGGTTTTGCCGGGAGTTGGTCGAATAGTTAGGAGCCGAAGTGGACGTTTCTGCGCTGCTTGGAGACGAAGCAAAGAGCCTCTTGGGTCACACATGTAACGGCATCAAAGCCAGTGACATCACGTTGCCTGGAGGCGACTTCGTTGATCGTGTGTTCTCAGCAACCGATCGCAGTCCACAGGTATTGCGCAGTCTTGGTTCGTTGTACAACAGCGGGCGCCTGGCGGGCACTGGTTATGTTTCCATTCTTCCGGTGGATCAGGGAATCGAGCATTCGGGTGCCGCAAGTTTTGCCCCGAATCCCGCTTACTTTGATCCGGCGAATATCTGCGAGTTGGCCATTGAAGGTGGTTGTAACGCAGTGGCGACAACCTATGGCGTTCTTGGTGCTGTTAGCCGTCGTTATGCGCATCGGATTCCATTCATTGTGAAAATCAATCACAACGAACTCATGACCTATCCCAACGAGTTCGATCAGATCATGTTTGGCACCGTGGAAGAGGCCTACGAACTCGGCGCCGCTGGCGTCGGTGCGACCATCTACTTCGGTTCGCCCGAATCGCATCACCAGATCATCGAAGTGGCCGAGGCATTC
>CAIYHK010000071.1 GCA_903925985.1 uncultured Actinomycetes bacterium | reverse complement strand
TCACTTTTTTCATCAGAAGAGTTCGCATCATTGCTGTATGACGAAAACAACAAGGACGAAGTGATTGACATCATCGCTTCGTCAAGCAAAGCCCATCTAAACATTGCTGCTGCGATCCTCGCTGGAAATCGCGCAATGACTGAAACAGCTGTTTCCGCCCACTTATGGGATGTGGAGCAGCGCATGCTGGAACGTCTCAAGTAAGGAAGAACATGAACCTCACAAATCAGTACTGCTACTTCTTTGATGAAGCCGAGTTCAAAGAAACCGATCGCGCTGGGTTCCGTCGACGAGTCGTGACCGGTGACAACTTGCAGCTGTGGTTCTGGCGCATAAAAGGTGGGAGCCGCGGCTCCTACATGCATCAGCACGTTGAGAACGAACAGCTCGGCGTGATTATGCGTGGGCAACTCGATTTTCGCATCGGTGACAAGGAGTCAGAAGAGCGCGTGGTACTTGGAGAAGGGGAGATCTATCTCGCTCCGAAGTCCATCTGGCACGGCGACAGCATTTTTGTTGGCGATAAGGAATATGACGAAGTTTGGATTCTTGATGTTTTCGCACCAGTGCGGACTGACGTCTGAGAGTGAGTGAGGAGAACGAAATGACTTCTGCAGATTGGCGCTTAGCCGTTGACATTGGTGGCACTTTTACCGACGTGGTTCTTATGGACCGTGAATCGGGTCGAGTTGTTGTGGACAAAACTCTCACCACTCCGAGTGCACCACTGGATGGTGTGCGCACGGGTGTGCGTCAGTTGTTGGCCAAAGCCGGAGTGAAACCTTCTGACATCACGGCACCAATTGTTCATGCCACAACTTTGATCACCAACGCATTGATTGAAGGCAAAGTGGGTCGAGCAGGTTTAGTTACTACATCTGGTTTCGGCGACACCCTCCTCATCCGTGATGAGCACAGGTACGACATGTATGACCTGCAGATTGAGTTTCCGGATCCACCGATTCCGCGTGAACGAATTGTCGAGATCTCCGAGCGCACATCGGCCTTTGGTGAAGTTGTTGAAACACCATCTGCTGCTGATCTCAAGAAGATCGCCGATGCGCTTCGCGCGCAAAAAGTTGAGTCAGTAGGTATTTGTCTAATCAATGCTTATGCCAACCCAGCTAATGAGCGTTTGATCGCTGACTACTTGCGCGTGGAACTCGGTGTTCCCGTGTGTGTCTCATCGGAAGTGTCACCGCAGATCCGTGAATATCCGCGCATGATCACAACTGCATGTAATGCAGCCACGATGCCGGTAATTGGCCCATACCTGGACGAGTTGACCAAGTGGCTTGCTGCCGAAGGTTTCGGTGGATCGGTGTTGATGATGCTCTCCAATGGTGGAGTTGTTTCCACCGATGATGCTGCCCGCACCCCGATTCGACTCGTTGAGTCCGGCCCCGCAGCTGGTGCTTTGGCAGGAAGTTGGTTCGCTCGCCGACATGGTGAGGAACGCCTGCTGTGCTTTGACATGGGTGGCACCACCGCCAAGTCATGCTTGATCACTGATGGCGAACCCGAGTTGACCAACACTTTTGAAGTGGCGCGTATCTACCGCTTCAAGAAAGGATCAGGCTTTCCAGTTTCAGTTCCATCGGTTGACCTTGTTGAGATCGGTGCAGGTGGCGGAAGTCAGGCTTGGGTTGATGAACTCGGACTGCTGAAGGTTGGTCCCGAATCCACTGGTGCTGATCCCGGGCCCGCGTGTTACGGACGCGGCGGCACACATGCTGCAGTAACCGATGCTGATCTAGCTCTCGGCATGCTGGATGCCGAGTTTTTCCTTGGCGGTGACATGCCGCTCGATCTCGCTGCATCCGAAGCGGCATTGAAGCGGATTGCCGATCGGCTCGGGCTCCCGACCAGTGATACCGCTGCTGGAGTACACGAACTGGTCAACCAGAACATGGCGGCATCATCACGAATGCATGCAGTCGAGCTTGGTGCAGACCTTCGTGGTGTCACGGTGTTGGCATTTGGTGGTGCAGGCCCAGTGCACGCATGTGGCGTAGCTGAACTTCTTGAATCACCACGAGTGGTATTTCCTGTCAATGCTTCGGTGCTCTCAGCGTTTGGAACACTTGTGTCGCCAGTACGTATCGACCTCGCGCGTTCAATGGTGCGACCCATTGAGGGAATTGATGCAGCAGCACGCGACCGACTCTTGGATGAATTGCGTGACGAAGGCCGTCGCGTGTTGATCGCAGCAGGTGTTGATCCGGGTTCAGTTGTATTCCGTTACGGCATCGACGCGCGCTACATCGGCCAAGGCAATGAGATAACCATCTGGGTTGGCGAAGGCGATAAGTGGCCCGCTTCAAATGAGCAGGTCGTTAAAGCTTTTGAAGAGGACTATCGCCGTATTTATGGACTCACAATTCCAGATGTTGGAGTTGAGGCCGTTACTTGGAGGTTGTCGGCTTATTCAAAGGCGAATGAGTTTGAGCCGTTGGCAGAGTTTTCTCGCACCGCTGGTAAGCCACATCGCACCCGACCCGTTCGGTTCTCGCGTGGCAGCGCAGCAATTGACACCCCGGTGTACCGTCGCGGCGACATCGGCATTGGTCAGAAAATCGAAGGACCAGTAATCGTGGAAGAACGCGAAACAACCGCAGTTATCCGTCCCAACTGGACCGTCACGGTAGGCGAAGACGGATCTCTTATTGCAGATAGGAAGGTGAAGTGATGGGAAAGCGCACTTTTGACCCAATCGAACTTGAGGTTCTTTGGCAGAGCTTGATCGCCACAGTTAATGAACAAGCGCGTGCGCTTCAGCGCGCCGCATTTTCACCGATTGTGCGCGAGGCAGGCGACCTCGCCAACGCGGTGTTTGACAAGCGTGGGCGCATGGTGGCTCAAGCTGTCACTGGCACACCTGGTCACATCAATTCGCTCGCTCGTGCCGCTGGCGCAATTCTCGACGAATACCCCATCAGCAGTCTGAAGCCCGGTGATGTTCTCATTACGAACGATCCGTACAAAACCGCGGGTCAGCTGCTTGACGTAACTGTTCTGTGCCCAGTATTCAAGGGTAACGAGGTGATCGCATTCTTTGGTTCGACCATTCACCACACCGACGTAGGTGGGTATGGAATTGGTGCAGGTGCACGCGATGTTTTTGAAGAGGGTTTGTGGATTCCAATTTGTCGCTTGATGATTGGCGGCGAGCGCAACCACGACGTGTGGCGTTTCATTCTCTCCAACGTTCGTCAGCCCGATCACATGGCTGGTGACTTGCAGGCACAGATGGCATCTGGCGAAGTCGGTGCGCGCCGACTTCTTGCACTTCTCGAGCAGCACGATCTCGCTGACATCGAAGAGCTCGCAGATGAAATCATCAACCGCAGTGAGGCTGCGACACGTGCTGCAATCAAAGAACTGCCTTCGGGAACGTACAGCTCCAAAGCCGAATTGGACCTCGCCGATGGCAGCCGCATCCACATTGCATGTGCAGTGAAGGTTGATGCCGAAAAAGGCGAGATTCTTGTTGATTACACCGGATCATCTGGTGCAAGCCCGTATGGCATCAACGTGGTGCGCAACTACACCCACGCGTACACCACCTTCGCCGTGCGTTCGGTTTTGAACCCTGACTTGCCCAATAACTTTGGCAGTCTTGCTCCGATTCTCGTTGAGGCTCCGGTTGGGTCAATCGTTAACGCGGTTTCGCCGCAACCCTGTACCGCGCGTCACGTGGTTGGCATGTTCCTTCCCAACGCATTGCTGAAAGCACTCGCGCAGATTCGTCCTGAATCAGCGATGGCAGAAGGTGCTGGTGCCGTATGGACCATGCAGGTGAGTGGCAACTACGACGATGGTCGGCCATTCATCACCTCGATGTTTACTTATGCCGGGGGCGTTGGTGCTCGTGCAACAAAGCCGGGTCTCTCAGCGACTTCCTATCC
>CAIYHK010000070.1 GCA_903925985.1 uncultured Actinomycetes bacterium | reverse complement strand
CGCAGCGTCCACGCGGCGGTATTGAAGTTCAGGCCACCGCTTCGCGTTCTGCCTGATTACTGGTTGCGGCCGCGATCAATAATCCCTTGGCGGCTGGATTCAACCTTGCTTGCGTCATAGGACTCACTCCGCCAGCGTTTCGAGTCTCGTGACTCGACCGCCCAAGCGGGTTCATCAGCATTGATATCTCGGTAGGTGCCGCGTATGTGCTGAACCGCACGTGCATCAATGCCTGATATATCGCGAGCAATTTGGCGAGTGAATGGAATCAGATCCTCGTGAGCAACCACATGATTCACGAGACCAAAATGCAAAGCTTCTTCGGCCGATAGGAAATTTCCGGTGAAACTCATTTCACGTGCGCGTCTTACTCCAATTGTGTGTGAGAGATGAACGGTGAGGCCCCAGCCGGGCATTACCCCAACTCGTGCGTGTGTGTCACCGAACTTGGCGCGTTCACTAGCAATCAGGAAGTCACAGTTGAGCGCGAGCTCGAATCCGCCAGTAACAGCAACACCGTTGATCGCACCAATCAAAGGCTTTGTAACTGGTGGAAACGGCCCATGAACACCGTACGCATTCAGACCACCTCCGGCACCAGTTTCATCTTTGTCATTGATGATTCCGCCGCCGCCCAACTCGCGTAGATCAAGACCTGCGCAAAAGGCTGGGTCGGCGCCCGTGAGGATTAGGACATCAACGTCATCTCGTGAGTCGGCCTCAATCATCAATTGGGGAAGCATTCGCAGCACTTCGGTTGAAAGCGCATTGCGGGCTGCGGGGCGATTGAGGGTGATAGTAGCGATGCGCTCACTCACATCAAGTAGTACTACCTCGTCATTCATGGATGTCATCCGTATTCATGAATGCCATCTTTGCAGGGCGCAACCAATGCGTGACAATGCTCAACCGATGTCGGTGGGCAAGAACTGCACGTTTAGATCTCCGAGCTTCACGAGGTTGGTTGCGATCCACGCACCCAGCTCGCCGAAATGGGCATCCAAAATTTCGCTTGATCCATCTACTAGCGATTCTTCCGCGAGGGTATAGAGACCTTCGTAGGTGATCTCCATTGCGAACTCAGGGGAATCAAGTGAGTCACTCTCGTAGCCAATCTCCACCGTGACTGCGGCGCGTTCAAGGCGTTCCCCACCGATTAATGGCCCACGCTCAGGTAAGACACCTGCAATTAATGACGGTGCAGGTTGCTCGCGCATGCGCTGCACTCGAAACACGATCTCCATCTCGATGGCGGGCAGTTGATCCAACACTTCCTCGACGTACCAACGGCGGTAAGTGGTTTGGCTCCAACTCGGCCATTCAAACGTGATGTGTGCAACGACATGTGGAGGGTTGCCTTCGCCGGGCAGCCCGTAACTGGTTTCCCATACCAAGTCGCCAAGTAGCACATCGTTTTGGAAATGCTCTTCAAAAGCCTGGCGTTCAAGGAATGCGCCTTCAAAGGCATCGCGTAGTGCGCCAATTGCATCGGTGAAGACATGGTCAAGCATCACTTCTGAGATTAGTGGTGACCTGTGGCAGACTCGAACGGCATGGCACTGGTACTTGTAGACAAAAGCGAAGGTGTAGCGACCCTTACGCTCAACAATCCCGCGGAGCGAAATTCGCTCACCTTGCCCATGGTCGAATCGATCGTGGCGGCAATGGATGAAATTGAATCGGACCCGTCGGTGAGCGCTCTCGTGGTAACTGGGACGGCTCCAGCTTTTTGTGCGGGAGCGAATCTTGGGAATCTGATGGAGGCAACCGCCGAGAGCCTGGGCGCTATCTATGAGGGCTTTCTTCGTGTTGCCAATTCAAAATTGCCAACCATCGCGGCCGTGAACGGAGCGGCGGTCGGAGCTGGAATGAACATGGCGCTGGGTTGTGATGTGCGCATCGCGGCAACACGTGCGAAGTTTGACACTAGATTTATGCAGATTGGTCTGCACCCCGGTGGTGGCCATACATGGATGTCTCAGCGCATAGCGGGCCCACAATTCACATTCGCTTCGGTTGTTTTTGGCGAAGTGCTAGATGGCAAAGAAGCAGAGCGTGTCGGACTCGTTTGGCGATGTGTAGATGATGATCAGCTGCTCAATACAGCCCAAGAGATGGCCGCACGTGCTGGATCTACACCGCGTGAGCTAATCCTTGAAACAAAAGCAACCATCAAGTCAATGGCCAACATCGGTACACATGTTGAAGCTGTGCGTGTAGAGTTGGATCCACAACTTTGGAGTGCGCACCAACCATGGGCCGCAGAGCGCCTTGCTGCTCTGCAAGCAAAGATCAGTAAAAAGTAACCGTTTCAAATCACGTGATCGGGTGCTTGGTTAGAGTGCAGGCATGAGACGAATCAACAAGCCAATTTGGTTGCTGTGTGCATTCGCAATCGTTGTCACAGCATTTGCAGCGAGAGGCGATGCGCAATTACCGCAAACCCGTGGTGTCCAAGCGGCGGGCGAAATCGGAGTAGATCCGATTGAAGAGCCTGATCGAGGGAAATCCATTCTTCCATTCGGGGTCCAGCTCGCAGCTGGTTGGGGCCTCGATCTACTTGATGGTGTTGCCGATGGTGTTTATAACTATCCCGAAGGTGCCGATGGAAGAGGTATTGACGTCTACGTAGTTGATAGCGGCGTATACACACCACATCCTGAATTTGGAGGACGGGCGATATCCGGCAAGAGCTATGTGTCCAGCACACAATGCCGTCTCGATGGTGTCACATACACGAATTGGGATGGCCATGGTACGCATGTGGCTGGAATTGTGAATTCGCACACATACGGTGTCGCAAAGGGTGTGCGGGTCATAGATGTGCGAATTCTTGATAACTGCGGCAATGGTGATTCGGATCTGGCGGCCCTTGCGATGGGTTGGATTATGCGCCACCACAAGGCGACACGAATTGGAATCGTGAATATGAGCTTTGGGGGTCCAGCTGATCGCACAACTGAATCAATGGAGTTTGCGGTTCGCGATTTGCTAACTGACAATCTCATACCCGTTGTCGCTGCTGGAAACGAAGGTGTAAACGCGTGCAACACCGCTCCCGCAAATGTGCCTGAAGCGCTAACCGTTGGTGCATTGGGTAGCGTCGGGCCTTCGTTGTACATGGCTGATTACTCAAACTACGGATCCTGTATCGACCTGCTTGCGCCCGGAAATTCAATTAGGTCAACTTGGAACAATTACAACCCAGTTGGCTGGACACTCACTCTGCGTGGCACCTCGATGGCAACTCCATTTGTTTCTGGGTTAGCGGCACTCTTCGCGCAGAGATATCCACTGCGATGTGCAGATTCAGTGCGTGATGCACTGGTTGCATCAGCGTCCACTTCATTTGCCATTGCATCGCTTAAACCAAACACAATCAACCGTGTTGCACAATTAGACCTCAGCGTTCCACCGGCGCGCACGGCACCTGGTCGTGTCACAAGAGTTATTCCCGTTGCATCCGCTTCTGGGGCTGCAACTGTTGGGTGGGATAAGCCATGCAGCGGCGGCTCGGCTATAACGGGCTCAACTATTCGCATTTACCGCAACGGTTTACCGGTCCGTACCGAGTACCTGCCAGGTAACGGAACCTCCGTCACAATCACGGGACTCGCAAACGGTGTTGACTACGCGTTCAATGTACGAACTGAAAACGCGCTCGGCGTTGGCAGTTTCAGCCCACTTTCGCGCACGGTACAAGTCGGGCCATTACGCACGGGAATACGTAACGCCCGCTTAGTTCAAGAGATTGTTGCTATCCCCAATCCACGCGATGTGACGGTTGTTCCAGAGTCCCGTCTTGTCTGCCAGATCATGAACGACGGCGGCTACAAACTTGTTGGTTTGTCGGCTGGAATCTGCGCAGTGCGCATCAGACCCCTTGACGCGGGCTACATAATCAAGCGCCAAATAGTTGTCTCATAATCGTCACAAATTTGACCTTGACAATTGACCAGACGGGTGTAGTTTCAAATAAGAGTGGTCAGCACAACACTCGGTAATCCGCAGGGAGGTCCCGATGAGTAAGCGTCACCGAAGCCAGGATTCACTTCCGGCACCACGTATTGAGTTGCGTGCGCATTGGCACAATGAACGGCACAGGATGCACTCAGAGTTGCATCAAGTTGCTGATCTTGTGAGCCATGGTATTGATGCCGACGATGTTTCTGAGCCGGGTCCCGCGTGGAAACCTATGCATCATCATGATGTTGAAAAGGCGACACGTAAGTCAGAAAAAGCCCTGAAACATTGGAAGTCAAAAGCTTGGAAGCGCCGTAACACAGTGCGCAGAGCACGCGCACAAGCTTGGGAGAAGTTGCGCGAAGTCTCTTAGAGAAAGCGTTCGCTGAATTCTTGGCGGCGCGCCTGCCATTCATCAACCGTGATCTCATATCGCACGTGGTCTTCCCAAACCCCGTTGATCTCCAGAAAACTGATTGCGATACCCTCGGAGCGCAACCCAATCTTTTCAACAACTCGGTGGCTGTTCTTGTTGCGCGGGATAATGCAAATCTCAATGCGGTGGAGCCGTAACTCGGTGAATGCATAACGCAGTAGCACCACAACGGCTTCGGCAGTGAGCCCTTGACCAGCAAACTTCTGGTCGATCCAATACCCGATTGAGCCACCTTGGAGTGATCCACGTGCAACATTGTTGAGGTTCACTTCGCCCACGAGGGTTGGGCCGATGAACATTCCAAATGAATATCCAGAGCCTGACTGGCGTTCTCGATCACGTTGTGCGCACCGAGCGGTGAATGCATCCCGGTCGCGGACAGGATCAGCATGGGTTGGTAGTCGCGTGGGCTCCCACTTTGTTAGCCAATCACCATTACGCATTCGAAGTTCGCTCCATGATGCGTAATCAGACGGAGTTAGCGGCCGCAACATTAAACGACGACCGTACAGCCGTAGCGGAGAAGTGCTGTTAGTGGGGTGCAAGATGGTCATTGTTCGCTGCGGAGTTCGTCAATTACTCCATCAAGAAGACTACGCACTGAAATCGTTATGGCAGGAAGATTTAGCCTCCTCATTATCGCCACCAGAATGCAGCATCCACCGACGATTACATCGGCACGAGCCGATGGCAAGCCGGGGTTCAATTTGCGTTCACTAAGAGTTTCAGTTGCCAATGTTCGAAAGACATCTTCAACTGCTTCGCGTGTCAATACAAAGTCCTGCAGACGCGAAGAATCAAATTGCATAAGACCGATCTCTACCGCGGCTACGGTGACAATTGTGCCGGCAACCCCTGCAAACTCGTCGCTACCGGCGAGCTCTGGTCGCAGGCGAATCAGATCATCGAGATGATCGGTGACTTCGCCGATTGCGTTGGTCAGATCTTCGGGTCTTGGCGGGTCGGTGGTGAAATGCTTAGAGGTGAGCGTTACGGCACCAAGCGGGATGCTGAAGGTCACAAGCTCTTCATTGACTTGTCTCGCGAACTCTGTTGAACCACCACCGATATCGATTAGGCAGCAGTCGGCGGCACTACGCCCACGAGTTGTACCCCGATGCGAGTAAAGCGCTTCTTGGTCTCCGGAGGCAATGAGCACATTGTTCCCAACCAGTAATCGAACCTGATCCAGAAAATCTTCGGCATTCGACGCGAGTCGTCCAGGTGCGGTAATCACCACACGAAACAGAGAAACACCCATTGAGTCAATGGTTTTTTTATACGCACTAATGCGATCTAAGGAGCGAGCCATGGCATCTTTACTCAACTGGCCACTTGCTTGTAGTCCCTCACCGAGGCGCTCGACATTAACTTCACGGAGAATCTCGTTGCCTTCGGCATCAGTAATTAAAAGATTCACCGAATTGGTGCCGACATCTATGGCTGCGAATTGTGCAGTCATCGAGTCACTCCGTTTACTGGACGCATGATTCCAAGCTCGGCAGCAACCCATTCGCCGACGGGGTCATTGCCGCCCGCCAACCACCATGCAATGTGTGCGTGTAGGCACTTGACACCAGTGCGAGTTCCACCGACTCCACCGCTTGGGAGTGATCCCTGATGGTCGGGTTGAATTTTGGTCTCGCGTGCGACACGGTAGGAATCGTGTGCGGTCGCTATTGCATCAAGGCCAACTGCTTCTTCTGCCTGATCGACACCCCCCGCAGATTCGAGCTGGCTAACCCTGTAGTGGATATCGCCCGAGAGGAGCCAGAACGTGGTGGGCATCGGTGTGCCGTCGTCTAGTAGGGGGCTGTTCTCAATCACAACGGGAGTGCCAGCAGGGTCACGGACAACTACTTGATATGCACCCTGTGGCTTTCTGCCGAGGAGTGCGGCCACAACTTCGTCGTCGGGCGCTGACATTTATTCAGAAAATCAACAGTGCCAAGACAACGATTACTGCCACACCGATCACGATCGGCGCGGCCATCTTTGCCATGGTCCCACCAGCTGTGCCAATGAGATCTATTGGCTTTGCCTCTGGCGCATCAATCTTGCGGACTTCAGCGGGTTGTTCCGCTGCAGTCTCTGGAGCTGCGGTCTCGGTTTGCGAAACGGGGGCAGGAGCTGATTCTGCTGCGGGCTGGGATTCGAGCAAGTCATTGAGGCTGGCCGCGAATTGGGCAAGCAACTTGTCTGATACGTCTGCAAGCGCACCACGACCAAACTGTGCAACCTTGCCGGTGATAGCAAGATCGGTATCAACATTCACCTTTGTGACCGAGTCACTGATCTGTGTGAGTTGCGCGGTGATGGTGGCATTGGCGTTGCCTTTTCCGCCGGTGTCACGCCCCTCGGCCTTTAAGACAGCTTTTTTGTTGACATCATCACGTTCGGCAAAAACTGCCTGGCCCTTGAACTGGGCGACAATCGGACCAACCTTGATCTTCACAACACCGCGGTAAGTATCGCCTTCAACTTCTTGGAGCTGAGCACCGGGCAGGCACGGAGCAATCATTTCAACGTTCGTGAGCACGCTCCACGCTTGTTCAGCTGGCACATTGACATTGAATTCGTGATTCAGTTCCATCGACGTAAGTCCTCCACGGTATCTATGTCTTCAGATGACCCAATGCAGGGTAGTTCGTGGACCAGTTCGGGGTGCATTTTCATCACTTTTCGTGCACCTTCATCACCATCTATGGGCAACAAGTCCCACACACTTCGATTGAGCCCAACTGGATTCGCGCGAATGCCTTGATAGGTCGCAACGGTAATTTCATTCGGGTCCTCTGCGATGGCCCGCCAGCTGGAGGGCTCGATGCCAGGCTGATCGCCGAGTCCGACCACTACCCGTGTGACTTCGGAGCCAATGCTACGAATTGCACATTGAATTGAAACAGCCTGGCCCGCGGCCCAATTGTGATTATGAACCCGAACCACATTGGGAAACTCACTGAGTGCAGAGTCAAGATTTGCAGCCCCAGTTACTACTAAGACCTCTCCAATGCCCGCGTCAACCGCTGACTGAATCGCAAGTGAAACTATCGGCCGTCCATTAATTGTGTTTAGAAGTTTGTGTGTGTCGCCCACGAATCGGCTGCCACCACCTGCTGCAAGGATTACTGCTGCAACGCTCATTAGTTGGCGTGGATTGGACCGCTTGAATTGCGCAATGAAGTTGCGGTGCGACCCGATCGACACGCGATTATTTCCGCACAGATGGAAATTGCGGTTTCCTCAGGCGTGCGTGAACCGATGTCGAGTCCGATGGGTTGCATCAAGCGGGAAAGATCTTCGGTGGCGGTTATGCCAACATCTGCGAGCCGTTGCAGGCGTTTTTCAATGGTCTTGCGGCTACCCATAACTCCGATGTAGCCGACGTTGCTTGCGAGTGCGCCTTCAATGGCAGGCACATCAAATTTCGGATCGTGAGTGAGGATGCAAACTGCATCTCGTGGTCCGAGTGACTTTCCGTGTTCGGCAAAAACTGCACCCGGCCATGTGACCTTCACATCATCGGCCATCGGAAAACGCTTCTTGGTGGCGAACATTTCTCGGGCATCACACACCGTGACTCGGTAGCCAAGAACTTTTGCCACTCGGGCGAGTGCAGCCGTGAAGTCCACGGCTCCAAAAATCCACATCTCTGGTGCTGGCGCGAACGACTCGATAAACAGTGTGACTGTGTTGGTGTCTTCAAGATCACTTGGCGTTACTTGCCCCTCGGGGCCGTAGTGGCGGGTAGTTGTGCGCCCAAGATCTAGATCCCCGCGCGCGTCACGACTTGCAACACGGTCAAGTTCGTTATTGCCCAATGTGCCAACGAGCGATTCAGGTGTGGCAACGATGCTTGAACCAATGCCGGGTCCACCGCAAACGGTGGCGATTACTACTGGATTGTTGTTCTGCAGCGGGGTAGCGAGGGCATCAAATGCCGTTTCATCGAGCGGTTGGATGAACAGATGCACAGTGCCGCCACATGTAAGACCAACAGCAAAGGCCTCATCATCGGAGTACCCGAAAGTGACGCGCCGGCCACGGATGCCACTGCTTAATACTTCTAGTGCCTCCGTTACGACGGCACCCTCTACGCAGCCGCCACTTACAGAACCAGCAACCTCACCATCTTGGGTAACTGCCATTGCGGCACCCGCATCGCGAGGACCCGAACCTTCGACATCAATGACACGCGCTACAGCAATTTTCTTGCCCGCGTTGCGCCAACGAGTGATGTCATCGAGTATTTCCTTCACGGTGTCAGTCTCGCACAGCAGTTGTGTTCAGGGGCAGTGAGATCACACGCGCAAGTTCTTCCATTGACGCAAGCGAATGCCCCTCGACAAAGTT
The DNA here is from genome assembly GCA_903925985.1 of uncultured Actinomycetes bacterium. Classification (GTDB taxonomy): domain Bacteria; phylum Actinomycetota; class Acidimicrobiia; order Acidimicrobiales; family Ilumatobacteraceae; genus CAIYHK01. Next base: position 4,882 of record CAIYHK010000070.1, on the reverse strand, counting down.
GTCAATGTGAGGAAGTGCCGCAGCCATGCCTTTAGCAAGAGGTGCATAACCCGGCGTGAATTTCAGTGGGTTTACCCACACGATCCTTGATGTGACTCGATGTAGGCGTTCCATCTGCTGGCCAAGGAGCTCGGGCTCACCACGATCCCAGCCGTCGGACAAAACAACAACTATCGCCCCGCGAGCAACACCGCGAACACCCCATTGATCGTTGAAGTCCCGCAGACAAGAACCTAGCCGTGTGCCACCGCTCCAATCCGCCACTCGCGCAGCTGCAGCTGCAAGCGCTTTATCAGGATCGCGTTCGTTTAGGTCTTTTGTAATTCGGGTGAGCCTGGTGCCAATGGTGAAAGCTTCCACTTTTTGGCGCCCCGCCACAGCGGCGTGGACAAAGCGGAGAAGTGCTCGAGCATAAGGCTCCATTGAGCCAGAGATATCAAGCAGTAAAACGAGTCGACGCTGTCGTTCACCGGCATCCTTCCACTCTCTTTTGATCGGCTCGCCCCCGTGACGCAACGAACCGCGAACCGTGCGTCGCAAATCGGGGCGCTTCCCGTGCCGATCGGTGGCAAAGCGAAGTGATGCCCGAGGTGGTCCCGCAATGCGTAGACGTGACATCAGCTTCTGCGCTTCGAATAGCTCTTCGTCTGTGCACTCAGCAAAGTCTTTTTCCCGCAAAAGTTCAGTTGTAGAAAATCGAAGAGTGGTGTCGGCTTGGTCGGAACCATCACCTGAGTCCGAATCAAGCCCCCCAGATTCGTCATCAACCGCAAGGGTGTGTTCTTGCTCAACTGGCGCAAACGTGAGTGGCATCCAGCCTTGGTCCTGATACCAAAATGCCTGAAAAACCGAGTTATAGGTATCAATGTCCTCTGGTCGTCTGATGAGTGTGGTGCGACCGCTCCAGTAGACGCTCTCGTGCTGGTCGATCCCAGTGGCTTCAATTGCACTAACAAAGGTGATCACGGAGTCAAGCGGCACCGAAACACCGGCATCACGGAGTGCATAAGCGAATGCAACAGCGAGTCTTTCGACATCGGACTGCACCACAGCACTCACTTGGTCACCGCGCTATAGCTTGGCCAAGGATTGAGTCGACCCCGGAATCCTCCACGCGTTGCTGGTCTTCGCGATATTTGAGAACAGTGCCAAGGGTGTTGCGGATGAGTTCCTCGGAAAGCTCAGTTGCGCCAAGCCGTGCGAGCGCTGTAGTCCAGTCAATACTCTCGGCAACACCGGGTGACTTGTACAAATGAAGACCACGCATGATTTCAACTGCTGCTGCTACTTGCCGAACGAGTTTGTCGGCCGCAGTGGGCACTCGCAACTTCACGATGGCTACTTCGCGCTCAAAACTTGGATGCTCAACCCAGTGGTATAGGCAACGTCGCTTGAGTGCGTCGTGAACGTCTCGTGTGCGATTTGAGGTGAGGATCACAATCGGTGGCTTCTCGGCCTTGTACGTGCCGAGTTCGGGAACGGTCACCTGATAGTCGGACAAAACTTCGAGTAAGTAGGCCTCGAATTCATCATCGGCACGGTCGATTTCATCAATCAGCAAAACTTTGTCACGACCATCGTTCTCGATCGCTCGAAGGAGTGCACGCTTCAGAAGGAATCGTTCATCGAATAATTGACCCTCAAGTGCACCGGTGCCGATTGATTGTGCCTCCCCCGAGGCTTCCGAGCTACGCAGGTGAAGCAACTGACGCGAATAGTCCCAGTCGTAGACAGCCTGTGATGCGTCAATTCCCTCGTAGCACTGAAGACGAATCAGTTCAGCACCCAGCCACCGCGTGATGACTTTGGCAACTTCAGTTTTGCCAACACCAGCTTCGCCTTCGAGCAGTAGGGGTCGACCAAGGGTGATGGCCAAGAAAATCGCCGTGGCTAAGCCATCATCGGGGATGTAATCGTTGGTTTGGAGGGCATCACGAACCTGACCAACAGAGGATGGTGCTTGAGACATTGATACGAGCGTACTTGCAAGGCCGCTTTGGCTCCGAAGTTGGGTAAACAAAAGGACCGGAGCGTTTCCGCTCCGGTCCCAGTGTCAAACAGATGTGGCTCTGATTAGAGGGCCGACAAATCCACTGTTGGTGGCACGATGACCTGGTCGATCACGTGGATCACACCATTGGAGGCCTCGACGTCTGTGGCAGTGACAGTTGCGTCATTGATCATCACGCCGCCATCGGTTGTGATGGCAATGGTTGAACCTTCGAGTGTTGCAACATCACCAGCGGTCACATCCGCAGCCATGACCTTTCCACTTACAACGTGGTAGGTGAGAATTGATGTGAGTACATCTTTGTTCTCTGGAAGCAGAAGCTTCTCAAGCAGACCTTCGGGCAGTGCCTCAAAGGCGGCGTTGGTTGGGGCGAACACGGTGAACGGGCCTTCGCCTGACAGTGCATCACCGAGTCCAGCGGCAACTATTGCTGCAACCAACGTTGAAAAGTCATCGTTGCCTTGTGCAACTTCAACGATGGTGCCGGGCTCTTCGGTCATCGCAGTTGTTTCAGTAGTTTCTGTTGCCTCAGTAGTGGTTGTTTCTGCTGAGTTCTCGTCATCACCGCATGCGGCAAGTACAAAAACGGACGCTACCGCGAGGGCGGCAAGTGTCTTCTTCATGGGGGTATCTCCTAGGGGGTAACACACCGACATAGTCGGTGGTGCTTGGTGTAACGATCGGAGTGGTCGTTCTATTCCAGTTGGCATTATCTTTCGAGAATGGATCTAGGGCTAAAAGGCAAGCGAGCTGTCGTTGCAGCCGCTTCAGCAGGCTTGGGCTTTGCCACAGCGCAAAATTTATTGGCCGCCGGTACATCTGTTGCAATTTGTGGTCGCGATGCAGACCGTGTGAATACAGCGGTGCAACTTCTTGGCAACAATGCAATTGGTGTGGTTGAGGATATTTCAACCTCTTCAGGCGCCACGCGCTTTATGGATAAAGCAATTTCTGCCCTCGGTGGGATTGACATTTTGGTAACAAACGGTGGTGGCCCTAAGCCAGGAAATGATGCGAGCATCGCTACCGAGGATTATGCAGCCGCACTCGAAGCGAACCTGATCGCAATGATTGCAATGTGCAAAGAAGTGCTGCCAAATTTAAAGGAACAGCAGTGGGGTCGGATTGTGGCAATCACATCAATTGCTGTGCGTCAGCCGATACCGAGTTTGATTCTTTCAAACACGGCTCGATCAGGGCTTACTGCCTATCTGAAAACTCTCGCTCGTGAAGTCGCGCCTTTTGGAATCACGGTGAACAGTGTGCAGCCGGGCAATCATGCGACAGATCGTATGAAACAGCTTTACGGGGCTGCTGATCCAGCTGCAGGAATTCCCGTGGGAAAACTGGGTGATCCTGCTGACTTTGGAGCAGTGGTTACTTTTATGTGTTCAGAACAAGCCAAATTCATCACCGGGGCACATATCCCTGTTGATGGTGGTGTGTATGGAGGATTGCTATGACGTTCACTCATGTTGTTTGCTTCAAATGGAATCGTGAGCTCACAGAATCTGATCTTCAGCGCATTGCTGATGCACTAACAGAGTTGCGTGCAGCATTACCCAAAATCAGGGAGTACTCATTTGGTCCCGATCTTCAGATGGCCACGGGTCGTAATTGGGACTACGGAATTGTTGCGCAATTCGACTCAGAAGATGATTGGCGTTTGTACGACACACATCCAGTTCACGAGCGAGTACGTGCTGAAGTCTTCCGCAGCATCATTGCTGAACGCGCTGCGGTGCAATTTTCAGCGTGAGCAAGTGTCTAAAGCGCGCTTGACCAACACTTGCGCCAGATGTGTGCGGTATTCGGCAGTGGCGTTGTTGTCCGACTGGGGTTCTGCCTCAACGCAAGCCAAAGCGGCGGCGTCGGCAACTGAAGCTCCATCGGCGATTGCCCGCACGACACTCGTAGCAAGAATGGGGGTTGACCCCATGTTCACAAGCGCAACTCCGCAATTTCCTGCGTCACGCCACGCTGCAACACCGACAATTGCCCAGTCCTGCGCGCGGCGGTTGAACTTGAGAAAGCTCCAACCAGCGTTCGACAGCTTTGGCACTTGAATTTCAACTAATAGCTCGTCTGGCAACAATGCTGACTCCAAGAAACCTATGAAGAAATCCACGGCAGAAATTTCACGCCTACCACCGATGCCTTCCACAATCAGCTTTGCACCAAGAGCGAGAATCGTTGCCGGCAAGTCACTTGCAGAATCAGCGTGTGCGATTGATCCGCCGATTGTTCCGCGGTGACGCACTTGGCGGTCACCGACATGTGCTGCGGCATCTGCCAGCAATGGCACATGCTGACGCAGCAAAGCTGATGTCTCAACATCCTTGTGACGTGTCAAAGCCCCAATAGCAATGTGGTCACCGGCATCACGGACGTATGAAAGATCGGCGAGGCGACCAATGTCAATGAGGACCGTAGGTTGAGCAAGACGAAGTTTCATGAGTGGTAACAAACTGTGACCACCTGCGAGAAACTTCGCATCGTCACCAAATTCGTTTACAAGGCTGATGGCCTCAGCCGCTGATTCGGGTCGTTTGTAGTCAAAAGCTGCTGGATACATCGCAATCACTTACCTTCCGCATAGGCCAATACGGATTGCACGATGTTGTGATATCCGGTGCATCGACACAAGTTGCCTTCAAGCCCAATCCGCACATCTTCTTCGGTGGGGTTTGGAATGTCCTTCACAAGACTTATTGCGGCCATCACCATTCCTGGGGTGCAGTAGCCACACTGCAGACCGTGATTTGCCATGAAGGCTTGCTGCATCGGATGCATCTCATTGCCGTTAGCGAGTCCCTCTACGGTTGTGACGTTTTCGCCGTCGGCTTGAACCGCGAGAATCGTGCAACTCTT